>NZ_WMEU01000004.1:0-300000 GCF_009856295.1 Pontibacillus yanchengensis
TCGATCCACAACAATCACCCCGAAGGGATCATGTTGCTTCACGCGCTCGACTTGCATGTATTAGGCACGCCGCCAGCGTTCGTCCTGAGCCAGGATCAAACTCTCCATAAAATGAAGAAGTTCGCCTTTGCATCATTCAAAATGATTACTGGCTAATTCGTTAAAAAATTAACAGGTTGTTTACAAGTTGTTTTGTTCAGTTTTCAAAGATCAAATGTTTCGTTGTTTTGCTCCGCCGCCAAAACAGCGACTTAATCAGTATAACATTTCGCCGATTTCAAGTCAATAACTTTTTTGTTATTTATTTTTTCTCGGTTGCTGTTTTTTGCCGCCGTCGTTAGCGCGACATTTACCAATGTATCATTTTTCGAAAGGGAAAGTCAATAACTTTTTTTGTTTTTTTGATTTTCTTTTCTTTCGGTTAATGAGTTTTTGTTGCCGCTCTTAATGCGACATATAATAATATACCACGCTGCTTTTTGTGGTGCAATACATAAAAGCAATTTTTCTTTATTTTTTTCTCCATAGAAAAAAGGCGAATGATCGCCTTTTTTAAAAGAAAAGAACATACAATTCTTCCATTTCTAGCCCCAGCGACTAGCAAACTTCCTGTCCTCCTTACGATAAGGTTGTGTGACGCAGCGGTCTAAATCGAACCTCCATCATTTCAGAACTTCCTACGCCGTCCAGTTTATACGTCGCTAAAGTATTTCTTTTTCTTTATATCTAACTACACTTTTCCAAAATCTATAAAACAAATAAATGTATGGCAATTAGTGACGCTAAACCTGGAATACCTAAAAAACCAGAAATGATGGCGGTGAAAGCATTAATAGGAATGTGAAGGCCAAATGATGCACCAAACACATTGAAAAAGAAAAGAAACAAAACGCCTATTACGACTTTCACAGCTCCATTCGCAATAAATCTTACTGGCTTCATAGGAGCCCCCGCAACCAATAAGAACCCTATTAATAGGAAGATTCCTATTATAATAGCAGTTGAGACCATAGAAAAAACCCCCTTTTTGCTTGTCCTTTTTCTTTAGTATATGAATAAGCAAAGGAGGTAAGACCAATATGGTTCTTTTTTGTTATCGAGCGCTCACATTTCTCTTTCTCGCTTCACGTAAAAGGTAAAAATACTTTGCTTCAGAGAGAATTAAATCTCTTGTTCCGTATTCACTCTCATCTATACTATGATCCATGATTTTTTGCAGTGACATCCATTCTTGTTTTAACTGATTGATTTGATCTAATAGCTGTTGGTCGTATAATTCTTTTTGTTTAGTTTTCTTCCTTTTAAACATGAAGATCCCCTTCTTTACAGTTCTCTTCTTCCTTCCATTGCTTTGGATAACGTCACTTCATCAGCATACTCTAAATCGCCGCCTACAGGTAAGCCATGGGCAATTCTGGTTATACGAATTCCGGCCGGCTTTACAAGACGTGAAATATACATTGCAGTCGCTTCCCCTTCAATATTTGGATTGGTAGCAACAATCAGCTCTTCTACTCCCTCATCCTTTAATCTATTGATAAGGGGGGATATGTTTATATCCTCAGGACCAATCCCATCCATTGGAGAAATGGCCCCATGCAAGACATGGTATTTCCCACCAAACTCCTTCATTTTCTCCATAGCAATAACATCTTTAGGGTCTTGAACCACACAGATTAAAGTGCCATCTCGTTGATCGTCCTGGCAGATTGCACACGGATCCTGATCTGTAATATGGCCACAAACAGAACAATGTGTGAGCTCGCGTTTAGCACTCACTAGAGACTTAGCGAAATCTAATACGTCATCTTCTTCCATTTCCAACACAAAAAAAGCCAGGCGCGCAGCCGTCTTGGGCCCTATCCCTGGCAATTTTGTGAAGCTGTCAATCAATTTTGAAATAGGTTCTGGATAATACATTCTTTTTCCTCCTATAAAGAAAAGCTCAGAGCTCCTTGTTCACCCCAGATAAGCTTAAGCAAAGCTTCGCCGTGGCGAATATTGGATTTTGCCCTAAGGGAATAGGTACGAGAGCTAGACATCCAAACCTTATACTCTCTTTCCTTATTAAAAAGCTTGCTGAAAACAGCAAGCTTCAAGGCACTGACAGACGCTTCATAGTAACTACCTGTCAGTCTTAGAACATTCCTGGCATATTCATTCCTTTAGTGAATTCTCCCATTGTATCATTCGTTTTATCATCGATTTGCTTGATTACATCGTTTGTTGCGGCAATAATAAGGTCTTGAAGCATGTCTACATCATCAGGGTCGACTACATCTTCCTGAAGCTGAACATCGGTGATTTCTTTCTTTCCATTTGCAACTACTTTAACCATTCCACCACCAGCTGTAGCTTCGAAACTCATTTCATAAAGCTCTTCTTGAGCTTTCTCCATTTTCTTTTGCATTTTTTGCATTTGCTTCATCATGTTATTCATATTACCTTTCATTCCAATTCCTCCTTTATTCTTCTTGAATTTCTAGTAAATCATCGCCCACTAACTTACGGGCTTCTGAGATAAACGGGTCTTCTTGCACTTCTTCAGCAGCTTCCCCTACCCCTTCTGACGGGTCATCTTGTTGGCGTTGTTTACGAACATACTCTTCTCTTAGTTCTTGCCAATTGTCTTCTGGAATAGGGATGATCGTAATTTCGTTCCCCATAAACTCTGTAAGTAGCTGCTGAATAATTTGTTGGTTCTCTAGAGCTAAAGAACAATGTATTTCATATTTAAACGATAAAACAATAGCCCTATCAGATGCTGCTCTAGGCTTACTATTCATTAGACGAGCATGAGCAGGGGGACTTGCTTGACGTAATTTATCCATGAAACTCGCCCATTGAGCTTGAATGTCTTTCAAACTCCTCTTAGACGCTTCATTCATTACATTCCTTATTCGTTCATAAGGTACTTTATATTGATTTCTGCGATTTCGTTGCTGGGGTTTTTTTGATTCTGCAGGCTGCGCATGGGTAGCAGAATTCATTTGTTGAGCGTTGGCAATTTTCTTTTCAAGTTCGTCTACTTTTTGTTGCAACTTTTGAATTGATTCAGGTTCAACAGCCACTTCCGCGGTAGGAGAGGGGGCTGCTTGTATCTCGCAAATATTTAAAAGCGCAATTTCTATGAATACTTTTGGGCTGTTCGTCCATTTCATTTCCTGCTGGCATTGGTTTAATGTAGAAATAGTTTGTTGGATCCAGTTTGCAGAAAGTTGCTCACTTAATTCCTTAAATGTCTCATCTGGAATAGCGCGTTCTAATATGTCCTCAAGACCTGGCGCGCTTTGATATAGTAGTAAATCTCGCAAGTAATAAATCAAATCAAAAATGAACCGCCCTGGATCTTTTCCCTCTTGAATGAGGGAATCAACGAACCGAAGGGCTTCTTTTACTTCATTTCCACGAAGCGCATGAATGACATTCGCTAGTTTTTCTTGTGAAACAGACCCTGTAACAGCTAACACATCTTCAATGTCCACTTGGTCTTCACTATAGGAGATAGCCTGGTCTAATAAACTTAGCGCATCACGCATTCCACCCTCAGCAGATAAAGCAACTGCTTCAAGAGCTTCATTGGTAATGTTCAATTCTTCCCGAGCTGTAATGTATTGCATTCGTTCTACCAACGAAGCTTGTGTAATGCGTTTAAAATCAAATCGCTGGCATCGAGAAATAATGGTTAACGGAATCTTGTGAGGTTCCGTTGTAGCTAAAATGAATATAACATGCCTTGGAGGCTCTTCTAGTGTTTTTAGCAACGCGTTAAAAGCTCCGATAGAAAGCATGTGTACCTCATCGACAATGTACACTTTATATTGCACTGCACTAGGTGCATATTTTACTTTGTCGCGGATATCACGAATTTGTTCTACACCATTGTTAGATGCAGCGTCAATTTCTATAACATCAGATACAGAACCGTCTTGGATTCCAAGACAAGCATCACATTCATTACACGGTTCTTTTACAGGTCCACGTTCACAGTTTACGGCTTTAGCAAATATCTTGGCCGCACTGGTCTTGCCTGTACCTCTAGGTCCCGAGAACAAATAGGCATGCGAAAACTTATCCTGAACAATCGCATTCTGTAGCGTACGGGTTATATGTGTTTGTCCAACGACATCAGAAAAATTCCTCGGCCGCCATACTCTATACAATGCCTGATAACTCATTGTCCTCGTTCTCCTTTTTGGTTTCTTCCTCATTATACCTAAATACACATATAATTTTCAATGTGAAAAGCGTAGGCAAAGCATATATTGCCAATACCATTTTCTAAATGAAGAAAACACTCTTATATAGAAAAAATGGCTCAAGTCTCATTTTTTCATTCCGTATAAAAAAACTCACCTATGAAAAGGTGAGTTACGTTTATGTATTTGCGCCGTGCACCCACCTTCGATGAGGTGGCCCCAAGCGTTACTTAAGGTCATGGCTCGACCCAGGCAACCCCGCAACACACGGAGATGACCGCTTACTGCTGCTTCCTTCCGGACCTGACAGGATTTACGGGTCCCCATTGTGCAGGACCCAGGTGTCAACACCAATCGCTTAAGGCAGACCTCGAGGCCACCCCACCTAGGGTGGGAATTCGGCCTCGCTATAGCGGCTTGCGAGTACAGGGCACCGCTACCTCCCCGCTTAGCACGGCAAATTTGCTATCAAATTGTTGCTTTAGACATCGTTTTTTGATGTGCAATTCCCAGTATAGCGATTATAAAATGAAAATGCAATGTTAAATCATTGTTAAAGTTTGTTATTGTAGTATAAATTATTCTTTTTTTCGCCTTTTTTCTTCTCTTAGCCGGCGAAAAAAAGACGTCAAAAGGGATGCACATTGTTCATGAAGCACTTCAGGGATTACTTCAGCTTTATGGTTAAATCGTTCATCTTGTAACAAATTCATTAAGGTGCCTGTACATCCAGCCTTTGGATCATAGGCTCCAAAAACTACTCTAGGGATACGTGATTGTAAGATGGCACCAGCACACATCGGACACGGCTCTAATGTGACATATAAGATGCACTCTTCTAAACGCCAGCTGCCTATTGCTTTGTTTGCTTTATCAATAGCAATTAGTTCAGCATGAGATGTTGCTTTTTGAGTAGTCTCTCTTTCATTATACCCCAATGCGATAACTTCTTCATCTTTTACGATTACAGCCCCTATCGGAACCTCTCCTTTTGCTTCGGCTTTTCTTGCTTCCTGAACAGCCAAATCCATATAGTATTCGTGATTCATCGGTTTTCACCACTTTTTATGTTTGATTTAAAGATAATTAGAAAAACTAAGAAAAAAAAGGAGGTTTGTCATGGCCCATCCTAAACACACAGCTATTATCATTATTGACCTGATCAATGATTTCAAATTTAAGCACGGGCAACAATTATTTAAACAAACAGAAAACATCCTACCTAACATCTTGCACTTAAAATCCTACGCTAAAAAACACAATCATCCAATTATATACGTAAATGACCATTATAAGCTTTGGCAAGCAGATTTGAAACGTATTTATTTAAAATGCCGCAACAATCAGAACCAGCACATGCTTGATCAAATCATGCCCAATGAATCAGAGGAAGAATATTTCCTCATTAAACCAAAACACTCAGCTTTCCATCAAACTGCATTACAAGCTTTGCTTTCTGAACTTCATGTACATCATCTTATTTTAACAGGTATTGCCGGAAATATTTGTGTTTTATTTAGCGCAAATGACGCTTATATGAGGGAGTATGATATCTCCGTACCTTCTGATGGTATTGCTTCCAACGACCCAAAAGATAACGAGTACGCATTGACGATGATGAAAAACGTACTTGGCGCCAATATCACTCCAATACGCGAATTTTAGCAAACATACTCAACCTTCCTTTCACATATACCTCATTAATAGATAGGCATTTTGTGAGAGGGGGGACGTGTGTGCAAATCCACGTCGTTAAATCAGGCGATAGTTTATATAGTATCGCAAATCAGTATAGCGTAACAATGGATGAGATTATTCGAGCAAATGAATTGGACACACCAAATAACCTTGTCGTTGGGCAAACGTTAGTTATACCAATTGATGGGCAATATTATTTTGTCCAGTCTGGTGATAGTTTTTACTCGATTGCGCAAAAATTTGGTGCAACTGCTCAGGAATTGGCCAATATCAATAATATTCCACTCCAAAGCTCATTACCAGTAGGGGTCCGTTTATATATCCCACCACAACCGAAAACAGAAGCTGCTTTTAATGGATATGCCGAAACGTATGGTGATAAAGTATCACCTGAATTAGAAGAGTACGTACAAGTACACGCAACATCATTGACATATCTCGGGCCATTTAGCTACCAAATTAATAACGATGGGACTTTAAAACCACCTCCATTAAACAACTACTTCAACATCGCCAAACAAAATAACGTAGCAATGATGCTCGTCGTAACCAACATCAAGGGCGGAAGCTTTGACAAAGAGTTGGGCAGAAAAGTTGTGACAGATACAAACTTCCAAAACAAATTACTAGGTAACATTGTGCAAACAGCCAAAAACAAGGGGTTCACAGATGTCCATTTTGACTTTGAATTTCTTCCTCAAGAAAATCGAAATGACTATAACAATTTCTTACGGAAAGCAAAGAAACGATTATCTGATGCAGGATTTCAAATGTCGACGGCCCTTGCTCCTAAGAAAAGTGCAGAACAAAAGGGAGCATGGTACACAGCACACGATTATAAAACCCACGGTGAAGTTGCAGACTTCGTTGTGTTAATGACGTATGAATGGGGCTATAGCGGAGGCCCCCCCTTACCTGTATCCCCTATCGGACCGGTTCGAGAAGTTGTAAATTATGCTTTGAGTGTCATGCCCGCAAACAAAATTTTCTTGGGGCAGAATTTATATGGATACGACTGGACCCTTCCTTATAAAAAAGGAGGAGATCCTGCTGAAGCGATTAGTCCGCAAAAGGCGATACAACGAGCCAGAAAGTACAATGTCGAAATTGAATTCGACGAAGAAGCTCAAGCACCTTTTTATAAGTACACCGACGAACAAGGGAACAAGCATGAGGTTTGGTTTGAGGACGCCCGTTCCATTCAGGCTAAATTTGATTTAGTGAAAGAGTTAGGATTAAAAGGCATTAGTTACTGGAAACTAGGCTTGAACTTCCCACAAAACTGGGAGCTTCTCGAAAGCCAATTTAATGTTAATAAGCAAGTTTAACAAAAGAACAGACCACTTTATAGCTAAAGAGGCTTAGAGCTTCTTTAGCTTTTTTTGTATATTTCGTGGTATTCATAATTTGTAATGGATTGTCGCAAACTAGAGAATATCTTAATATCTTATTTGAAAAGAGGTTCAAAGGTATGAATGTCATCGTAGAATCAATCATTATGGTTCTGGTGGGCGTATTTTTATTACGCTTTGCTGGAAGGAAATCAATCTCACAAATTTCGCTAGCTCAAACTGTCATTATGATTTCTATCGGCTCGATTATCATTCAACCCATAATAGAATCCAGCCTTTGGAAAACGGCAGTAGCAGCCAGTGTTTTCATCCTTGTCCTAATCATTATGGAGTTTCTTCAACTATGGTTTAATTCAGTAGAGAAACTCATTACTGGTAAATCATACATTGTGATACAAGATGGGGTCATTCAAACAAAAGAGTTGCAGAAGCTCCGTCTTTCTGTCGACCAAACCGAAATGTTTTTACGACAAAATGGAATTAGCAAATTAAGCGATATCAAAACAGCTACCATTGAGCCAAATGGGCAGTTGGGGTACGAATTAACAGAAGACGCTAAACCTCTTACTATCGGAGAGTTTAAACGATTAGCTCACCCATCGATGCTAAAACAACCCATGCCCACTACTTCCACTAAACCAGCGGAGCCACCTAATCTTTTTGATGAACTAAAGAAACAAAAGAATCGCAAATCAACCGACTCTTAATGATCACGATTCCGTATTCCTAAAGGGAACAAATTTCACTTTGCGTTGTTGAAGATTTTCTTCCCTTCTGGCATCCTCCAGCCCTAGTTGTTCTATCTTTTCTATACGTACAGCTTTATAAGGTATCGTTAGCTCAAATGGTCCCGTGAATGGGAAAGGATCTAAACTAATACACCCCTCATTTTCAAAACGTGGCATAATTCCATTCGGAGCTTCCGGAAACTGTTGCCTGAACCCGTTTTTGAACCAGCTTACTTCCTGCTGTTTGGAGGAACCTGGTTCATTCATGCAACAATATAAGGATAGATCATCACAAAACTGCAACAAGGTAAAATGAAATTGAATCGAATCTTTGGTCAATTTGTTCCCTAATTTCTTTTTCAACTTTTCCTGCCTCAGATACTCTTTTGTTAAAAACGCCTTACTATCCTCGTCATCTGATTCCTCATCAAAAAAAGAACAATAATGCATGCTGCACAACAAGGATGCATAAATGGATTGTTTCTCCACTTCATCTACCCCTTCATGATATCGTTCCATCTTCTCTCTCATCGGATAATTATAAAAAGAATAAGGCTGTTGGTTAGCTTGATCCCACGCTGGCTTTTGATCAAGGGGCACCCATCCTCGATCATGAAAGGAAATAGCATATTCCACTTCTTCTCTTACATGTGAAGACAAGAAGTTTTCATCTTTCCACTTATGAGCCATAACTCCCGAAGCCAGCCCATGATAATGTTGCTCAAATAACATAAGTTCATCTGTATGCTTAAGAACGATCATATACATTTCCTCCTTTCTTTTTGATTCTCTCTCACAGAAAAAAATCCTCTATAATATATGTAAAACCCAACTCCAAAGAGCTGGGCTTTGACTACCTTTATTTAGCTAATAGCTGTAATGACTTGTCCACGAATGCAGGTATATCATCAGGGTTCCGACTTGTTACTAGCTGGTCTCCGCAAACAACAACCTCTTCGTCCCGGAAGTCTGCTTTCGCATATTTAATATCTTCTGCAATAGACGTGAAGCCAGTAGCAACTCTGCCTTCTAAGCGATTCGCTGTGATTAACAACTGCGGTCCATGGCAAATCGCAAATACAGGCTTGTTCTCATCCATAAAATGTCTAGCTAAATCTACAAATCGTTGATCGGCACGTAGTTGGTCTGGAGAGAAACCTCCAGGGATTAGAAGAGCATCAAATTCTTTCGGTTTCACATCATCAATGCCTCGATCGATGGTAACCTCATCCTTACCTTGTTTGCCAACTACTTTTTTACCAGCTTCTTTTTCTATTGTAACGACTTCATGTCCCGCTTCTTTGAATTCTTTTACAGGCTTTGTATATTCTACATCTTCAAATAAATCCGTAATAACACAAGCTATTTTCTTAGTCATAATTTCGAACACTCCTTTACCTTGAATTACAGTAAATGTAATTCCCGTTCAGTGTGGGTTTAAACTTAAGAACAATAGCTCAGGGCGTCCGATGTTGACTTATCGTACCGAGGTAAGGGGCACCCACTATTCGCTGGACATTGCCTATATAGCTTATTGAGTTAGTTATGAATAAGGAAATAGTTTAATACATTTCTATGAAAGGATTAGTCCCTCTTCATAGTAAACTGCTGAAAAATCGTACTATTGGATTGAGGATAAACCGTTTTGCCAGCCATCGTATTAATCATTCGCATATTTCGATCTACAGCTAATCCTAAGTTATTATCACCAGTTGCATGAGAATGCTCAATATCTGTGGTAGCAAAAATCTTATGCTGTCGATCATCATGAAAAACAATTTCACAATCACGTGTCAGCTTATAATGTTCATTCCCCTCCCAAACGATTTTGGCCCCAAAGCGCTCTTTTAACCACTTAGGAATATTTGGCTTATACCCCGTTGCCAGAATAAGTTTATCTGTCTCAAAATGAATGGTTTCATCTTCTTGCCATTGATGTAGTTCTAGCATGTAAGTATGCTCGAGTGGCTTGATATCCGTTAATTCTGTTAGTGGTTGAATGGTGACATCGAGTTGTTTGCCTGCAACAGATTTATGGTACAACCAATCATATATATCACTTAAGGTGGAAGGATCCACGCCATTTTGGAGCTTATCCAGCTTAGGCAATGTATTCATGCGCTGTTCATAGGTCAACGAGTTAAAATAATCAACATATTCAGGTGAGAATAATTCTTGAGGCAGCTTCGCCGTATCGAGTTGAAAAATACCTGCAGATCTTGTGAACCAGCTTATCTTATAGTGGTGGTCGTCTTGTTCAGAGAGTAGATCATCGACGATTTCTGCTGCACTCTGACCCGATCCAATAACTGTTACATGGTTAGAGCGTAAAATGGATTCCTTTTCATATAAATAACGACTCGTGTGAACAATATCTTCTTGCGGTAACTTTTCTGCTCCGGGAAGGACAGATGGCTTACTTCCAGTCCCAATCACAATATGTCTACTTTTGTATTGTTTTATATTTCCTGTTTGTTGGTCTTGAACATCGAGGAGGTATCCCTTTTCCTCATTACCTAGCTCGATTTCTTTCACGTCGATAACTTTTTGTCCAAAAAATAAAGAAGGTAACTTGTCTGCCACCCACTTCAAATAATCATTATATTCCGGCCTTGGAACTTCTAACTTTTGAAAGTAAAAAAACGGGTAGATTCGATTGTTTTTATGTAAATAGTTCAAAAACGTATAAGGGCTTGTAGGGTCCGCAAACGTAACCAAATCAGCCATAAACGGTACTTGAAGATCCGTTCCTTGAATCAACATACCTGGATGCCATTGCATCTTAAATGTTTGGTCAAAGAAAACACCCTCTATCTGGTCTTGTTTATCTGCTAACGCTGCTAAACTAAGGTTAAAAGGGCCAATGCCTATACCCACGAAATCATAAAAGGTCTTTTCCATAGTAAGTACACTTCCTTAATTATAGTTCTTACTAATCTTCCCTGAATCTCTGTTAAATAAAACTTAACGAGTGGCACAATATGCCACTCGCCACTCCTTTTATCTAATCTTACTTCATGTCCATCAGAGCTCGCAATTCGTTTGGATTGGATAATAGATCTCCTAGTGTATATTGATCAAGAACACCAAGAAAAGCCCTTAATGCATCGTTTAATGCATGCTTTAATTTACATGAAGGGCTAATGACACATTGATCCGAACCTCCATCAAAACAGTCCACTAGTATAAAGTCTTCTTCCATTTTTCGAACTACATATCCAATATTTATATCCTCTGGTTTCTTTGACAAGCGGATTCCACCGCCTCTACCACGCACGGTATCAACTAATTCCAATTTCCCTAATTGAAATACAACTTTACTCAAATGATTTTGAGATATATTAAATACATTAGATATTTCTTTAATGGAAGAAAGCCCTCCTTCTTCAGTTGAACCAACATAAACCATAACTCTAAGGGCATAATCTGTATATTTTTTCAGACGCATCGTCTAACACTCCTTTGGTACCCTATCCAAAAACACTTTATTATCATAACAAAAATCTAGTTAAGAAACGAATGAAATATTTAACAAAATAGACACAAAAGATTCATTTTAAATATTGCTTTTAAGTCTTAAAGTCAACTACACTTAGATTATAAGAAAAACATTACTTATATTTCCAAAGGAGGGCTCATTCATGAGTACCCAAACCGCAAATCAGTTAGATCAAAGGACAATTGATATTGTAAAATCCACCGTTCCTGTACTAGCTGAACACGGCGAAGCTATTACGAAACGTTTTTACCAATTACTCTTTGAAAACCATCCAGAACTGAAGCATGTCTTCAATCAGGCAAATCAAAAAATGGATAAACAACCAAAAGCACTAGCAAACGCAGTATATGCTGCTGCTCAATATATTGATCAACTAGAAGTCATCCTTCCAGCTGTTAAACAAATCGCCCATAAGCATCGCAGCTTAAATATTAAGCCTGAGCAATATCCTATTGTTGGAGAGAATTTACTAGCAGCGATTAAAGATGTCCTGGGGGATGCAGCTACAGATGACATCATAGAAGCTTGGGGAAAAGCGTACACGGTCATTGCAGACGTATTTATACAAGTCGAACAAGACATGTACCAAGAAGTTGCTCATAAAAATGGTGGTTGGCTTGACTATAGAGACTTTAAGATTACACATAAGATCCAAGAAAGTGATGTTATCACATCTTTCTATCTATCTCCTGTAGATCAAGGAACACTACCAGATTATAAAGCTGGACAATACATCACCATCAAAGTAAATATTCCCGGTTCTGATTACACTCAATTACGTCAATATAGTCTTTCAGATGCACCAGGTAAACCTTATTTCCGCATTAGTGTGAAACGCGAAGATGAACAAAACGATAAACCTGCAGGTGTCGTTTCAAATTATCTTCATCACTCTATTAACGTAGGGGACACTCTCCCGATCAGTGCTCCTGCCGGTGACTTTACATTGCAAGAAAGCGATCAACCGCTTGTACTTATTAGTGGAGGAGTTGGGCTTACTCCATTAGTGAGCATGTTACATGATTCTCTACAAAAACAGCCTGATCGACCTGTTTACTTTATACATGCCGCACAAAATGGTAGCGTTCATGCGATGAAAGAACATCTAACGAACCTTCAAGAAGAATACGTAAATGCGCAAGTTTACACATGCTATTCCAATCCAACAGTTGAAGATCAACAAACAAACTACCACCAATTAGAAGGCTTTGTGAATCTCCCTTGGCTACAGTCCATTCTTCCATCAAACGAAGCAGCATTTTATTTTTGTGGACCTGAGGGTTTTATGAAAAATGTAAACCAAATGCTAACAGAATGGCAGGTATCTCCTGAGTCTATCAACTATGAATTCTTTGGACCTCAGGGCAGTTTAGAAGTTTCGTAGCGTAATCAAATTCACCCCATTATTCTAAATTACCTATTTTAAACAAATTAAACTCCCAGCACAAAAAGGTGCTAGGAGTTTCTTTATCTTACTCTATTCATCTAATGTAGATAAATCCCCTGTCGGTAATCCTAGTTCCCAGGATTTTAATAGACGGCGCATGATTTTACCGCTTCGGGTTTTCGGAATCTTATCCTTCACTTCTAATTCGCGTGGGGCTGCGTGAGCACTTAGACCTTTCTTCACGAATTGACGGATATCTTCTAGAAGTTCTTCAGATTCTTGATACCCTTCGTTTAAGGTGATGAAAGCTTTAATAATTTCACCGCGCTCCGGATCTGGCTTACCAATAACACCAGCCTCAGCAACCGCTTCGTGTTCAATCAATTTACTTTCTACTTCAAATGGTCCAACACGTTCACCAGATGTATTAATAACATCATCTAAACGCCCCTGGAACCAGAAATAACCTTCTTCGTCGTAATAGGCACTGTCTCCAGAAATGTACCAACCGTTCAAGAAATAGCTCTCGAATTTTTCTGGGCGCTCCCAAATTGCTCTCATCATAGAAGGCCATGGAGCTTTAATCGCCAAATTGCCCATTTGGTTTGGAGGAAGTTCATTTCCCTCATTATCAATAATAGAAGCAACAATACCAGGGAATGGTTTGCCCATAGAACCAGGCTTCATTTCCATAGCTGGATAGTTACAAATGAGCTGAGCCCCCGTTTCTGTCATCCACCATGTATCATGAATGCGTAGTTTGAAGGCATCTAGTCCCCAAGCAATAACTTCAGGATTTAGTGGTTCCCCGACACTTGCAATATGGCGAAGCTTGGAAATATCATATGGTTTTACGGCCTCTTCCCCTGCGCTCATTAATTTACGAAACGCTGTCGGTGCAGAATACCAAACCGTTACCCCATGATCCTGTATGGCTTTGTACCAATTTTCTGGGCTAAAACGACCTCCAACGATTACGTTCGTTACACCATTTAACCATGGACCAAAGATTCCATAGCTTGTTCCTGTAACCCAGCCTGGATCAGCAGTACACCAGTACACATCATCTTCCTTTACATCCAGCACCCATTTTGTCGTTTGATAGTGCTGAAGCATAGCATTATGAACATGATATACTCCCTTAGGCTTTCCAGTAGAACCAGAAGTGTAATGAAGTAACATTCCATCCTCTAAATCTACCCATTCTATACCGAAACTTTCACTTGCTTGACTCATTTCTTTATGAAAGTCAATGAAACCCTCTTCATTCGTTTTAGGGTCATCACCGACTAAAACGATTTGTTTTAAATGTGGTAATTCTGAGTAAGGAACACGTTCAAGCAGTTCAGGAGTCGTAATCAGCATCGTTGCTTCACTATCCTCTAGACGGTCTCGAACAGCTTGCTCCATAAATGCCTCAAATAATGGCCCTGCAATTGCACCTACCTTGAGGATACCAAAGAACGCTGAATAGAATTCAGGACTACGTGGCATGAAAAGGAAAACACGATCCCCTTTTTCAATACCATGACTGCTTAATACGTTAGCAAATTGGTTACTTGATTTCTTTAACTGAGAAAATGTTACGTGCTCTTCACGGTCAGGAGCCGAGTAGATTAATGCATCCTGATCTGCCTTATTAGGATTTTCAGCATGACGGTCGACAGCTTCATACGCTATGTTAACCTTTCCTGTCTCAGACCAACTGAATTCCTTTTTCACATCTTCCCAATCAAATTGTTTATAAGCTTCCTGGTAGTCTTTCAGATTAAAATTTCCTTCCTTCACTTCAATACGTTGCATGTTCATTTGATCACCTCATCCCTAAATTGTAAACGATTACACCTTAATGAAAAATTTTTACCACTCCATGCTGTGTGGTAATATGCATGATTAAACGTCAGAACATGTATATTCTGACCCTAGTCCATCCTTTCGTTTAACTCAATGAGGAGTGGCAATAGTGAGTTTTTTATTGAAATATTTAAAAAATTAGGTTAATTAATTCCATTGTAAGGCAGTTTTATACATTTTTAAAGTGATAAGCATAAGAAATAAATGGGTGCCAGACCCCCACCACGTTAACGAACTAATGTAGTGGGGGTCTGGCACCGAAAAAAATTTATTGTTTGGTTGTTTTATATTCCATGTAAACGGTTTGCGTGACAAGGAAGTCTTCCATACCATGCTTGCCATCTGCACCACCTAATCCGGATTTACGAATTCCTTGGTGATATCCTTGGACTGCTTCAAAGTTCTCGCGATTGACGAATGTCTCACCGAATTTCAATTCATTCACAATCCGCATTGCTTCGTTTAAGTCATCTGTATAGACAGAACTTGATAGTCCATAATCGGTATCATTTCCTTTTTCAATCGCTTCATCTAATGTTTGGAATGTTGTGATTGGAATAACCGGTCCAAAAATTTCTTCTTGGATGACATTCATATCCTGCGTCACATTGGTGAGAATGGTAGGCTCAAAGAAATAACCGTTTTGCTTATCTGCACGCTTACCGCCTGTTACTATATTAGCTCCTTCTTGAACTGCCTTGTTAACCATCTCTTCCACTTCTTGAAGTCGATCTTCACTCACAAGTGGACCAACGTCTGCATTATGATTTTGAAGAGGATTATCAATTGTCAGTTGTTCGAACTCTTCTTTCAAGCGTTTGGTTAGTTCATCCTTTAAATCTTCATGGACATATACTCGTTCAGCATTTGTGCAGGCTTGTCCATTATTTGCTAGGCGAGATTGCTTGATACTTTCAATTGCTGTTTCTAAATTAGCATTCTTTGTCACAATGGCAGGAGCTTTACCACCTAACTCAAGATTCACTTTAGTAATGTTTTGGGCAGCTGCTTCCATCACCTTCGTTCCTGCTCCAACACTTCCCGTCATCGTTACCATATGCACTTTTTCATGAGAAGCTAATGCATTTCCAATCGTTCTGCCCGTACCTGTAATGTAGTTGTACACGCCAGCTGGTAAATCCATACTATCAATAATTTTCGTGAATTCAGCTGCCGTATTTGGCGTTTGCTGACTTGGCTTCAATACAATGGAACAACCTGTCACAAGTGAAGTAGCTACCTTACGCGCTAAAATAAACACCGGGAAGTTCCATGGAACAATTCCAGCTACAACACCAATGGGCTTTTTGTAAATCCATATGTTTTCATTCGGTCGATCACTTGGCACAATCTCTCCTTCGATACGACGTGCCCATTCAGACATGTAGCGGAAGTAGTCAATCGCCAAGTCTACCTCGCCACTGGCAAGCTCATAGTCTTTTCCTTGTTCTTGTTGCAATAATTCTATGAATGTATCTCTTTTTTCCTCAATCTTATCCCCCATTGCACGAACCGCTTCACCACGTTTAATGGCTGGCGTTTGCTCCCATTCCTTTTGTGCATGATAGGCCGCTTCCACAGCGCGATTCACATCTTCCTCCGTACCTTTTGGTGTACGAGAAATCACTTCTTCCGTTGAAGGGTTTACGATATCTAGTAATTCATTACCGGTTGATTGAACATATTCTCCGTTTATATATAATTGATGTGTTTCCATTGTTGTACCTCCCAAAAATAAGGATTTTATGTTTGGGGTGTTCCTTCTTCTTTCTTAACGTAAACATATGGATAGGCAACTAGCTCGATGGAATTGACACGCATGACATGTAGGTCTATACTGTATAAGGTGAATTAGGAAACATGTAATAGAATACCAATTCCGTAAAAAACGGGAGAGGTTCTAGCTCAACCCTCTATAAAAAACTAAGGGATACGTATGCACAAGTCATCTCCTTTAGGGGGTGACTTTTTTTATTGCGTTTGAGGATAAAAGGAGGAATAAGAATGGCAGGAAGAAAAGATGAAGACCTAACGGATGTAACACTTCTTGGGAATCAAGGCACCACATATAGCTTTGATTATAACCCAGATGTTCTCGAAACATTTGATAACCAGCACCCAAATCGTGATTACTTTGTGAAATTCAACTGTCCAGAATTTACGACGCTATGCCCAAAAACAGGACAACCTGATTTTGCAACCCTATATATTAGCTACATTCCAGATATCAAAATGGTGGAAAGCAAATCACTCAAATTATATTTATTTAGCTTCCGCAACCATGGTGGCTTTCATGAAGATGCCGTGAACGTCATTATGAATGATCTGATTGAATTAATGGACCCACGCTACATTGAAGTATGGGGCAAATTCACACCACGTGGTGGTATTTCCATTGATCCGTATTGTAATTACGGAAAACCAGACACGAAATTTGAACGTATGGCTGAAAATCGTTTAATGAATCATGATATGTATCCAGAAACAATTGATAACCGTTAAGAGGGTGTCGATCTGAACCATCTCCTCACCATAAGGAGGAAACGTACCAAATGTTAATGTATTTAAATGCCTTATTTGTTGGTTTACTGATTTTATCGAACATTTTAGGTGTGAAATTATTTAGTGTGGGAGGCTTTGTGCTTCCTGCAGCCGTTATTGTTTATGTTGTAACGTACCTTATAACAGACGTGATTGGCGAAGTTTATGGCAAAGAGGCAGCTAGTAAAACCGTAAAAGCTGGGTTTGTAACCCAGGTTATTGCTATGCTATTTATTTTAGTTGCGATTGCTCTGCCATCAGCTCCATTTTTTGAACAACAAGCAGAATTTCAATCCATTTTAGGTGGGAGTTTTCGTGTGATGCTGGCGAGCCTAGCATCTTATCTTGTAAGTCAACACACCGACGTAGCAATTTTTCATAAATTAAAACAAAAGCATGGAACCAATAAACTATGGCTTCGTAATAATGTATCCACCATGACTAGTCAACTTCTAGATACAGTCGTATTTATTTCCATCGCATTTTACGGAACGATTCCAATGTCAGCATTGCTTGCGATGATTGGAACTCAATATGCGTTTAAATGGATGGTAGCCATTATCGATACACCAATCGCATATGCCCTAGTGAAATGGGGACGAAAAGAACAAATCAACTCTACTACCATGCAACCGGAAGCCAACTCCTTTTCGTAGGAGTTGGTTTTTTGTTTAAGTAAAGATGTATAAGTTCTGGCTCTTACTTGCCCAGATTTAGAGACTTCATTATTTATTTATGTAAATATTTTGAAACTTTTTCCCACGGTGACTCGTATGGATATGAAAGTGTCGATGATGGAGGTTTGTAATGAAAGAAATGATTGGGAATGATACGAGAAAACCGATGAAAATTATGTTCATTGTGATGGTGTTTATTAGTAGCTTCATCCTACCTTTTGTATTCATTATTATATTTCAGGACATCCTTTTCTTTTCCGAATCACAATGGTTTTTTAATGCACCATTCCTTTCTTATGTACTTTTGATTGGAGGGATGATGTTACTTGCCATTTTGTTATCCGTCGATGAGTTTATAAAGTCTAAAAGAAATGATCGGGATCTTAAAACAGGACCATGGATGGTATTTCTTTCCGTCGCACTGTCCTCCCTTTGCTTTGTACTTGGAATTTTTCATTATTACTATTTCGATGACGAAGGATTGCATTTTAATCAAGTAACTTCTCTCCAAGAACTAGACGTGCAATGGAACGAAATAGATGAAGTGATCCAAGTGACTACAAGGGAAAATAATATGGAAGTCTACAAAGAGCATATATTCATAACAAAAGATGGCTTACAATTGATCATCCCACATAATTATGACTTCATGATGAACAGGAAAAAAATCATTACCCTCGCGGAAAACAATGGTGCTAGGATATCGGAGCAGTTTGTGGAGCCAAGCTCTTGAATAAAATTTCAATTGAATTAAAAAAGGAACTTCCTGAAATGGAAGTTCCTTTTTTAATTTAAGAAAACTTTATTTGAACGGCCCCGGCAGGATTCGAACCTGCGACACAAGGTTTAGGAAACCTATGCTCTATCCCCTGAGCTACGGGGCCAAGATGGAAAAACGTGTGTATTTATAGTATTAAAAAATAGTTGATTTGGCAAGCCTAAAAGTCCGGGATACTGGGATTTTCACACGAATAGTTATACATGATAGGAAACATTTCTCTACAAATCGAAACAATTTTCGAGTTCTAATCCTGTTACTTCGTAGGTTCTATTATGATAAAATATAATTTGTCTGTCAGAACGTATAGTATTTTGACTGTTTGTGAAGGAGGAGGAGAAATGGGACAAACGCCTTTTATCGCAGTAGAAGGACCTATTGGTGTAGGAAAAACATCCCTAGCGAAAAAACTTGCCTCCCAATTTCAATATACCTTATTAAAAGAAATCGTGGAGGAGAACCCGTTTCTCGGTAAGTTTTATGATGATATTGAAGAGTGGAGTTTTCAAACGGAAATGTTTTTCCTTTGCAATCGATACAAGCAGCTTGAGGATATCGAGAATAAATATTTAGCCAATCACCAGGCTGTTGTTTCTGATTATCATATTTCGAAAAACTTAATTTTTGCTGAACGTACCTTAAAGCAGCATCAATTTAATAAGTACGTCCAAATTTATGATATTTTGACAAACGACATGCCTCGTCCAAATATGATTATTTATTTACATGCCAGCTTGGACACACTACTTGATCGTATTCGTATGCGCGGTCGAGAAGTCGAGCAAAATATTCAAGAGAGCTACCTAAAACAACTTGCTGAAGACTATGAATTGTTTATGGAGAAATTTGAGCGTGAGCATCCAGATGTTCCTGTTATTCGATTTAACGGAGATAACTTGGATTTCATCAAACATCAAGATGATTTGGATTATATGATTGAAACGATACAGAACCATTTTGAAAAAGGGGAAGTTATAAAATGAGCCGAAGAGATCAGTACGGTATCCCGCACGATTCTGTTATTACGATTGCTGGGACAGTAGGTGTCGGAAAGTCTACGATGACAAATGCACTAGCGAATGCATTACAATTTCGTACCTCCTTTGAAAAAGTCGAAAAAAACCCTTATTTAGATAAATTCTACAATGACTTCGAACGTTGGAGTTTTCATTTACAAGTCTATTTCCTAGCAGAACGTTTCAAAGAACAAAAGAAAATCTTTGAATACGGTGGAGGATTCATTCAAGACCGTTCCATATATGAAGATACTGGTATTTTTGCGAAAATGCATTATGAAAAAGGTACGATGAATGAAGTTGATTATAACACGTACACGAATCTATTCGATGCCATGGTCATGACCCCCTATTTTCCGCATCCGGACTTATTAATTTATCTTGAAGGGTCATTTGACGACATTTATGACCGTATCAAGGAACGCGGTCGTCCAATGGAACAACAAACACCAATGGAATACTGGGAAGAGATGTACAATCGTTATGAGAACTGGATTGATAACTTTAACGCTTGTCCTGTGCTTCGTCTAAATATTGCCGATTACGACGTACTCAATGATGAAGAATCCATTGAGCCCATTCTAGAAAAAATCGGCCATTTCATCCAACAATCCCGCAAATGGAGATCTCGTCAACTAACGTAAAACGGTAGGCATACGCCTACCGTTTTTTCATGAGATTTATTATTTAATCTGAATTATAGGGTATAAATTATTATTCAACAATCGAGGCATAATCTTGAAGACTTGAAATTGAGATAAATTTGGTAATCGCACAGAAAGAGCGATGTACCCGTAGATTTAGTTAGAATAAAGGCGGTGGGACTATATATTTCATGCTTTGCAGAACAACCAAGATATCTTTTAATAAAATGTGTTTTGTCACAAAAAGATATGTATTTGCCTAACGAAGAACGTATATCATTTGTGTACACCCACAACAAATGGCGATGTTTCCGTTAAACCAAACGAATGCAAAGATGGGCCTGGAAATGGCGAGACTCCCGCGGAAAAACGGATGTGTCGAGACCCCACAGGGCCGCATTTTGGCCCGAGGAGACGAATCGATCCAGATGAAGTTCGACTCAAACCGTCACATCGTGTGACAACGTCGAACGACCTTACATCCTGTAGGACCGCAGGAAAGCGAGCTATTTCCAGGCCCAACTTTTCTCTAAATAATACAACGGAAACATTTCTCTTACCCAGATTATCTCGAATTCAGGTCTTCAAGATAATGGGGCTATTACAAAAGAAGACTTCACAATAATATCCCTCCCTTTTCCAAACTAAATAACATCAATGTTTACGATTTTCATCTATTAAAAAAGACCATAAAAAAGCATCCTAACTGAGTTAGGATGCTTTATCTATGCTCACGTGAAAAAATCGTTACATGGTAACGATCCTTCAATCTCCAATTTTTACGCGCATAAAAAATGGCGGAGGAGGAGGGATTCGAACCCCCGCGGGGCGTTAACCCCCTGGCGGTTTTCAAGACCGCTCCCTTCAGCCGAACTTGGGTACTCCTCCGTGACGACAAATACTAATATATCATGGTTCCCTATGAGTGTCAACAAAATCTCAACTTTTTCTACAAAATTCATGAAAATCATTACTTTTTCCCCTACAAAATGTGACAAGCTTTCGATATGATAAATAAGTACATAAAGACTTAAAGGAGACGATATTCATGAAAAATCGTATTATATTGCTATTTATCTTCATTCCAACCTTACTATTAGTTGCGTGTCAGCAAGAAGAGACTTCTAATCAAGAAGAAAGCAAAAAACAGCAAGAATCAAGTGACACCACAGATGATTCTACAGAAAAAGAAACTACAAATCAATCCCAAAATGAATCAGAAAGTGAAAAATCCTCTACGACCGAATCTTCAAACACAAAAGAAAAGGCAGAAGAGTCTTCCTCTACCCAAAACGAGCCTACTCTCTTATCTGAAGAGGAAATCACAGTCCAGTCATTAAAAGAAAAGCTTTCACTCGAAATGACTGCAAAAGAAGTGAAACAACTATTAGGTGAGCCTTCTCAAAAGGTACAAGGAGCAAAAGATGGCACTCCTATGTTACGGTATGATTTAAAAACAACGGAAGGATATTCATTCGAAGACCCAAACGGGATGGATTCGATTGATATGGAAGGTTTTCAAAATAAACAAGTAGAAATGATCGTGTTTGTGGACATACCAGATGATACTGTCTCCCGCTATTCCATTCAATATTGGGATGAAGAGGGACATGCTAAAGTCTATATGAAGTCTCCTGACTACGAAAAGACAGATGATATGGGGTTATCATCCTAAAATAAAATCATTGCTACAAGACTAGTCTTGGTATCTTTAGTTGTTTACTTCAAACAAAACAAAGCCGTTACGCTTCGGATCCGAAGCGTAACGGCTTTTTACATAACTATTTATTTTATTACTTCTTTTCCACCCATATATGGACGTAATACCTCTGGTACAAGGACAGTACCATCTTCTTGTTGATAATTCTCTAGGATGGCAGCCACGGTACGACCTAGAGCTAATCCAGAGCCATTTAGTGTATGCACAAACTCTGGCTTTCCTTGTTGTTCACGACGGAAGCGAATGCCTGCTCGACGAGCCTGGAAATCTTCAAAGTTAGAGCAAGAAGAAATTTCACGATACGTTTCATAACTTGGCAACCATACTTCGATATCATACTTTTTCGCAGCAGTGAAACCTAAATCTCCTGTACACATGCTCATCACGCGATAAGGTAGCTCTAATAGCTGCAATACCTTTTCTGCATGACCAGTTAGTTGCTCAAGAACATCATAAGATTCTTCGGGCTTCACAAACTGAACAAGCTCGACTTTGTTAAATTGATGCTGACGAATCAAACCACGTGTATCGCGCCCAGCTGATCCTGCTTCAGAGCGGAAGTTAGCGCTGTAGGCCACATACCTTCTTGGTAGGTCATCAGCTGATAGAATTTCTTCACGGTGGTAGTTGGTTACAGGTACTTCAGCTGTTGGAACAAGGAAGTAGTCCCAGTCCTCAATTTTAAAAGCGTCTTCTTCAAATTTAGGAAGCTGACCTGTACCTGTCATACTGCTGCGATTAACCATTTGAGGGGTTAGCATTTCTTCATAACCATGCCCATCAGAGTGAAGGTCCATCATAAAGCTTAATAGGGCACGTTCTAAACGCGCGCCTAGCTTTTTATAGAATACAAAACGGCTACCAGTTACCTTTGAAGCTCGTTCAAAATCTAATATATCCAGTTGGTCTGCAATATCCCAATGAGCTTTAGGTTCAAAATCAAATACCTTTTGTTCTCCCCACTCACGAGCTACCACATTATCCTCCTCATCTTCCCCAACAGGAACACTCTCATGAGGAATATTTGGGATGGAAAGAAGCAATGTTTCTAACTGTTCCTCTACCTCTTTCAGTTGCGCATCTAACAACTTAATTCGTTCCCCAACTTCACGCATCTCTGTAATAAGATGATCAGCATCCTTTTTCTCTTTCTTCATAGCAGAGATTTGTTTAGACACTTCATTCCGCTTCGCTTTTAACTCTTCCGTTTCACTAATCAATTCACGACGGCGTTCATCTAACTCTTCAAACTTATCTAAATCCGTTAAATCCTCGCCTCGTTTCTTTAATTTTTCTTTCACCTCTTGAAAGTTCGTACGTAAATACTTTAAATCTAACATGATGAATCCTCCTTTATTATTAAGTGAATAAACGATAATTAAGCAAAGAACAAAAGCGCAAGCGCCCGTTTAGCGACGTACAAACTGCTGCCCATAGGAAGTGGGTTGATTCGATGTTGACTGGTGCAGGAAGTTTGCTAGTCGCTGGAGCTGGACGTGGCCTCTATGACTTACTTAGTTATGCACAAGCCAATTTTTTATAATTTCCTAGACAATAAAAAACTCTCGTCCCCTAAAGAAAGGGACGAGAGTGATATATTCCCGCGATGCCACCCTGATTGAAGGTACAGATACTTGTACCTTCCGGCTCACTTCAATAGTAACGGTGCGTTGCACCGGATATGCTTACTGTTTGTTCGGCATATCAGCTCAAGGATGGATTCACAAAATCCTTCACTGGTTCACAGCGACCACCAGCTCTCTTAAGAAGGGAGTTTTGCTACTAGTTCCTGTCATCACGTTTCGTATGCTAGTTGTGTTTATACAATAGCGAATTTTTTAGGAAGAAGCAAGTGATTTCTTGGATTCTTCTACCATTTTAACAAAATGGCCTGTTAAACGGTGATCATCAGTTAGTTCTGGATGGAATGCACATGCTAAGAAGTTGCCCTGTTGAGCGGCCACGATTTTGCTCTGATAGGTTGCTAAAACATTGGTTCCTTCACCTACATCAACAATGTATGGAGCACGAATGAATACCGCTTCATATCCATCAGCTACACCAGAAATGTCTAACTCTACTTCAAAGCTTTCCCGTTGACGGCCAAAAGCATTTCGTTCCACTGTCATATCCATAAGAGCTAAATGATTGCTGTCCTGCCCTTGAATCCGTGTAGCAAGTAAGATTAATCCAGCACACGTTCCAAATATCGGCTTTCCAGCTTCAGCAAATTGTTTTAATGGCTCAAAGAAATGATATTTGTCTATAAGGCGGCGCATCGTCGTGCTCTCCCCGCCAGGAATAATAAGACCATCCAACTCATCTAACTGTTCTGTACGCTTTACAACAATGCCTTCCACGCCATTCGCTTCGATTGAGCGAATATGCTCTCGTACAGCACCTTGTAAGCCTAATACACCTATTTTAATCATGATGCCATACTCCTTTAATGTCTAATCTGCTTGTTGACTAAACCGAGGATAATGTTACTGACTGCGATCTTGCATACGATCTTCAGCTGTCAGTGTATTCATTTCCATCCCCTTCATTGCAGTGCCAAGGCCTTTAGAAAGCTCACCGATTAGCTTGTAATCATCATAATGTGTAGTAGCTTCTACAATAGCTCTTGCAAACTGTTGAGGGTTATTAGATTTGAAAATACCAGAGCCTACGAATACACCATCAGCACCTAACTGCATCATAAGTGCAGCATCTGCTGGTGTTGCAATTCCACCCGCTGCAAAGTTAACAACTGGCAGGCGACCTTCTTCACGAATTTGAAGAAGCAGCTCATATGGTGCGCCAATGTTTTTCGCGTAAGTCATAAGCTCGTCCTCAGACATACTTGACACCTGACGAATTTGTGATTGAACTTCACGCATGTGACGAACCGCTTCTACGATATTTCCTGTACCAGGTTCCCCTTTTGTACGAAGCATAGATGCTCCTTCGCCAATACGACGAGTCGCTTCACCAAGATCACGACAACCACAAACAAATGGTACTGTATAATCATTTTTTTTAATGTGGAATACTTCATCTGCAGGTGTTAATACTTCACTTTCATCAATGTAGTCTACTCCCATTGATTCGAGTACACGAGCTTCCACAACATGACCAATACGAGCTTTTGCCATGACTGGAATAGAGACAGCGTTCATAACTTCCTCTACAATCGTAGGATCAGCCATACGAGCTACGCCACCTGCTGCACGAATGTCAGCTGGTACACGCTCAAGCGCCATTACCGCTACTGCCCCTGCTTCTTCAGCAATCTTAGCTTGTTCGGCGTTTACGACATCCATAATCACGCCGCCTTTTTGCATTTCTGCCATACCACGTTTCACACGATCTGTACCTGTTCTTGACATTCCATATTCCTCCCAATCCGATAATACTTTCTATTTAAGTCACATCCGACATGTTGGACGTTTTCTTCTAACCTTCATTGTATCGTATTCTAGACGAAATGCCTACCAAATAAATAAGGTTTAAAACCATCCTGTGATGGTATCTGTAATGCTAGAGAAGATATCTCCAAAAAATCCACCAATAGCTCGTAATGTTAGTGAGAACCAGTTTGCTTTTTCTACGGCCGATTGCGTCACAACATCTACTGCTTCTGCCTGTTTTCCGTTGTCCGTAATATAACCAAAATCATCTCCGCTATTCTTTAGCTTCATTGTTCCAATCTTTTCACCTTTTTCGATTGGAGCCGTGAGCTTATCATCTTTGTTGAATTTCGACTGGTCGAGTTCATAGTTGACACTATATTGATCTTCTGTACCTTTTTCAATCATCGTTTTGATAGGTGCTGCAGATGCAACGTCTACTGAATCTTCTTTCCCTTTTGTTACAGGGTATGTAGATTTTCCTTCTATCTGATGATTAGCCGGGAACAATTCTTTTTGTTCAAACTGGTTAAAGCCAAAATCCATTAGTTTCCGTGTTTCTTCAAAACGCGCTTCTTTACTATCCGTTTTCATGACAACAGAAATAAATCGTTGGCCATTTCGTTCTGCTGTTCCTGTAAAGCAATAACCAGCTAAATCCGTCCAACCGGTTTTCATGCCATCCATACCTTCATATCCAAATTGAGCTAAATGTCCTGGCATACCAGGAAGCATCCAGTTCCAGTTTTGAATTTGTTGGTCTTCAAATTGTGTCGTTGTAATACTGGATATTTCTAAAGCTTGAGGGTAGTCATTTGCTAAGTTATAGGCCAACAGAGCTGCTGAACGAGCTGATAAGAGGTTATCTGCATCAGGTTTCGTTCCTTCAGGATAATTATCACCCAAATCAGTATTGGAAAGACCTGTAGAGTTAACAAACTGAAAATCTGGTAACCCCATTTCTTTGGCCTTTTGATTCATCATTTTGACGAATTCACCTTCAGAGCCTGCTACTAATTCTGCTAAGGCAATCGTAGTAGCATTATCTGAGTTAATGGCCATTGCTTCATATAATTCTCGTACTGTATAATCTTTTTGTTGCTTTAACCCTACGCCTGAAAAACTAGAGTTAGCCGAAATATCATAGGGATAATCCGAAATTTGCGTCGTTGTATCCCAACTAATTTTACCTTCTTCAATTGCTTCAAGAACAAGGTACTCAGTCATCATTTTCGTCATACTTGCCGGAGGAAGAGCTAAATCAGCTTCTTTCTCAAATAAAATCTTGCCTGTCTCTGCATCTACTAGAATCGCAGATTTTGCTTGTACATCCACCGAAGCGGCTGAAACTTGGATTGGGCTGCCAATCATTGATGTGAATGTAACAAGCATCAACGTAAGTAGTAAAAAGGATGCTCTTAATCTATGTTTCAATCCTCTCAACCTCCAAAAAATGTTTATGTGCATGAGGTTATTTTATCATAGGAAAGCACAGAATAGAAACAAGACTTTACATCTGTATGACAAAAGTTGAATCGGTCTTGTAAAGAGTTTAGTTGGACATTCACTGACATTGATAAGAAAACGCATACGCCCGTTTAGCGACGTATATGCTGTGTCTTTACACGACGTAGGTTAAGTTCTTTATTGGGAGGCGAGGGGAGCACTCTATTCGCTGAAGCTAGACATGTTAGCGCCAAAATTCATGCTTTCTTTACTGTGAACAAAAGCGTAAGCGCCCGGTTAGCGACGTACAAACTGCTGCCCACAGGAAGTGGGTTGGTTCGATGTTGCTGCGTGATGCAGCGGTCTTAATCGAACCTCCTCTAAATACTTTCGAGATTAAGGAAACACGAAGAGCGCAAGCGTTCGATTTTGACTTATCGTAAGGAGGTGCAGGAAGTTTTCTAGTCGCTGGGCGCTGGAGTTGGACGTGGCCTCTATAACTTACTTAGTTATGCACAAGCCAACATTTTTATATTTTCCGCTAAACAATAAAAAAAGGTCAGGGAATCAATCCCTGCCTCCTTTTCTTATCGTGTATTAAACTGAATAATTTGGTGATTCTTTCGTAATTTGTACATCATGTGGGTGACTTTCACGAAGACCTGCATTCGTGATACGTGTGAATTGGGATTCATTTCGAAATATGTCTAACGTTTGCGCTCCACAATATCCCATACTTGAACGTAAGCCACCAATTAGTTGATGCACGGTATCTACAAGCGGTCCTTTATAAGGTACTCGTCCTTCAATCCCTTCAGGAACCAATTTATTCACGTTTGCAGACTCTTGGAAGTATCGATCCTTTGACCCTGATTTCATAGCATCAACAGAGCCCATGCCTCGATACACTTTGAATTGACGACCTTGGAAAATAACCGTTTCGCCAGGGCTTTCAGCTACTCCAGCAAAAATGCTACCTAACATAACTGCATGAGCACCTGCTGCCAATGCTTTCGCAATATCTCCAGAATACTTAATGCCTCCATCAGCTATAACAGGTATACCATGCTGCTTCGCTTCAGATGCACATTCATATACAGCTGAGATTTGCGGTATTCCTACACCAGCAACAACACGTGTTGTACAAATAGATCCAGGACCTATTCCAACTTTTATGACATTGGCTCCTGCCTCAATTAAGTCTCTAGTACCTTGTTGAGTTCCAACATTTCCAGCAATAATATTAAGCTCAGGATATTGCTTACGAACTTTTGCAACTTGATTGAGTACACCTGCGGAATGTCCATGAGCAGTATCAATGACAATTGCATCCACACCAGCTTCTACTAGCTTCGCAATCCGAAGATCAGCGTCTGCTGTAACTCCTACAGCCGCTCCTACAAGCAGACGACCTTGTGCGTCCTTAGCTGAGTTAGGAAACTCAATAACCTTCTCAATGTCTTTAATAGTAATTAAGCCTTTTAGAACACCATGATCATTAACAAGAGGGAGCTTTTCAATCTTATAGCCTTGTAATATCTTTTCGGCTTGCTCCAAAGTTGTACCAACAGGAGCTGTAACAAGATCCTCACTAGTCATCACTTCTGAGATTAGAGTCGAATAGTCTTGGATAAATCGAAGGTCACGATTTGTAATAATACCAATCAAATGCTGATCGGTTTCATTGTCCACGATAGGCACGCCAGAAATTCGATATTTCCCCATCAAATACTCCGCATCATATACTTGATTTTTAGGGGTTAAGAAAAATGGATTGGAAATGACTCCACTTTCACTGCGTTTCACCCGATCTACTTGTTCGGCTTGCTCTTCAATCGACATGCTCTTATGAATCACACCTAATCCACCTTGACGAGCCATTCCAATTGCCATTTCTGCTTCTGTTACTGTGTCCATACCTGCACTCAGTAATGGGACATTAAGCTTTAATGAAGGTGACAACTCTGTACTCACCTGGACTTCTTTAGGTAGTACGTCTGATTTGGCTGGCAATAACAGTACATCATCAAATGTTAAGCTTTCTTTGGCAAATTTGTCTTCACGCATGGGTACCCCTCCTTAAATAATGTTCATGGTTTGTGAATAACTTGGTTACACTAAACGTAGGCTAACCAATTATATATATTTTTACTAACAATACGACAATAAACATGTATTTTCAACTGTTTTAAGGAAGTGATTAATAGACAATGAAAATCCACAATATTCAGTCCATTTATCTGCAGCTACAATCGGCTCCTTATGCACAATCATATTTATCTCATTGTTATAAGAAGCTTCAATATCAAGACATCGAGCGAAAAAGCTTTGAAAATACGTACCGGCTCATCTACTATCTTGAACATGGGCAAACCTATTATGAACAAGGCAAACAAGCACCTTTGGCGATTCAACCAGTTCTCTTTTTCTATGGAATGGGACAATTACTGAAAGCTTTATTGATTTCAAAACGACCTGATTATCCTGAAACAACAAGCATCCTGGCACACGGAGTTACAACGAGAAAACGTAAGAAACAACAATACTCTTTTTTACAGGATGAAGTAAAGATCCAACATAAAGGATTATTTTCCTATTTAGCGAAGCATTTGTTTCATGTGGAACAATATACAACTGAAAAATACTCGATGAATGATTTATTATCAAGATTACCAGAATTAAATCCCATCTACACATTATCCAGTCAGAAGCAAAATCATATATTCATGGAACCACTTGATCCTCTTTTATTGCAAATACCTGAAGCAATATTAGATGACTATAACTGGACGTTTTCTTATTTTACACATTCCATACAAAAGAAACACCATCACATTAGCCAAACAGTTCAGCATGGCAATAACATCCACATCTCTCTAGAAAGACCACTTGATAATCCAAATCACCCTTACTTTTACTATGACAGTTATGAAGACAAGTACACGCTTTCTACAAATCGACATCATCTAGAACCATTTCCAGAAATACTTACACACTATTTAATACTTTATAATTTAAGTATGATTTGTCGTTATGAAACAGAATGGTGGGGAGATCAAATACATTCTTTTTCTAGTGAGGATTTGGTTTATATCAAAGCATTTTTGAAACTAACCCAGCAAAAAATCCCACTGCTAATCGGACATGCATTGCTAGAGCAAACGAAATAAAGAAAAGCGCATGCGTCCGTATAGAAACGTACGAACTATTTAACAGTGATTTTATGGAAGTTCGATTAAACCCGCTGCCTCACGCAGCAGCATTGAACCAACCTACGTCATGTAAGTCGAAAGGAAAGCACGAAGAGCAGCTGCGATATGATGTTGACTTTACCATATAGAGGGGCGGGAAGTTTGCTAGGCGCGAGCCAGAAATGGATATGCCAAAATTTATACTGTCTTTCCTTCTCAAAAACTCCAAGAATGAAAGGAACAACCAGGGGACACTGGTTGTTTCTTTTTTTGAAGGAGAAGAATGTACAAACGTTGTAAGTTTAGATGCCTATGTAAGTATTTCCTCTATAAACAAAGAGGAATGATCTTTCAAATGAATAATTTCCTCATTGTGTTGCAAGCGTACCATAGGACGAGTTGGAAGTTTTGGTTCCATAAAGATAATTTCAGCATTTTGGTTATTCGACAACCTCACGTGAGTGCCAGTTGAATAATTGGTCATGCTTATGATGAGGGCTTGAACAACAATATGGTCAAACTTACCAAACTGGTCTTGCATCAATTCCTCTATTACCATAAACGGAGATTGCTTGGATCTGTATAAACGTTCTGAAGTCATCGCATGATACAAATCACAAACTGCTACTATTTTTCCATAAGGATTTAATTTCGAGCTGTTTAGTCCAATAGGATAACCGCTTCCGTCCATTCGTTCATGATGCTGTAAAACGCCTAAACGTACACTATTTTTCAAGACTGGAATGTTCTCAACCAGCCGGTAGGAATAGGTAGGGTGTTTTTTTATTTCCTCAAATTCTGGGGTTACAAGTGGGGCCTTTTTAAATAAAATTCGTTCATCGATTTTGGCCATTCCACAATCACTAAGAAATCCAGTTAACCCAACCTGGATGATTTCACCATGGCTATATTTTAGCTGATGAGCTATAACGGCAGATAACAATCCCACTGCAATGCTGTGATGATAAAAATAATTTTCCTTTGTGGAATAGTGATGAAGCATAAATACTTTCCCTTTATTTTCATGAGCTTTTTCAATTAAAGGTACAAGGAGATTACGTACTTTGGCAATATTAATGGGTGCCCCTGACTGCCAGTCTTTGAACATATTTTTGTACTTTTGGACAGCTTCCAAATAAAGATTCAGAAATGGGATATGCTGTTCTTCCTTATGATCATCTTGGTCCATGTTTTCTTCTTCTATTGCATGTTCTGGCAAAAAAGCCTCTCCACTAGCTAGTTTTGGTGCCACTTCCACTTCGTTCACTAAAAATTTATGTAATACCGTCATATGTATTGGTTTTATCACTGTGTTTTTCGGTATAATCGGTTGATTCGTTTTCCCCATTATATCTGTTGTGACCATACATCCTGACACTAATTGGCTAGGATGGATTCGCATGTTTTCACTTCCTCTACTTATTCATAAAGAAAAGCTCGGGGCGCCCTGCTAGCGACGTACAAACTGCTGCTCATAGGACGTGGCTTGGTTCGATGTTGCTACGTGATGTAGAGGTAGCAATCGGCTGTTGACTTATCGCAAGGAGGTGCAGGAAGTCTTCTGGGCGCTGGAGCTAGACATGTATGCAGCTAGAACTCATACTTTCTTTACTTGTAAAAAAGAGGACCACAAAAACTGTGTATCCTCTTTTCTTCTTACTCTTCTTCTGTAGATTCTTGTTGGTCTGAAATCGTGTCATTTTCCTCTAATGTTTCACTAGACTGAACTGCTGTATCTTCCTCTTCATCATCTTCTTTGTTTTCGATTTGTGCTACCGTTGCAACCTCTTCGTCATCTTGTAGACGTATCAAACGAACACCTTGCGTATTACGGCCTGTTTGAGAGATACTTTCAACAGGCATACGGATAAGGACGCCACTTTCTGTGATAATCATAATATCCTCATCACCTATGACAGATTTGACCGTAACTACTTCCCCATTTTTATCGGTTAAGTTGCAGGAACGAATCCCTTTTCCGCCCCTGCCAGTAATACGATACTCATTTGCTGGAGTACGTTTACCGAAGCCTTTCGTGGTAACGTTAAGGACCTGAAGACCATCTTCGATCATTTCCATGGAAACCACTTCATCGCCATCTCGTAAGGATATTCCTTTCACACCAGCTGCTGTTCTTCCCATCGTCCGAACATCTTCCTCAGGGAAGCGAATGACATATCCACCTTTTGTTCCAATCATAATATGCTTGGAGCCATCCGTTAACCGTACGGAAATTAACTCATCATCTTCTCGAAGGCCTAGTGCAATAAGTCCTCCACGTCGGATATTGGCAAACTGTGATAATGTTGTACGTTTTGAGATCCCGTGCTTCGTTGTAAAGAATAGGTACCAGTCATCCACAAAGTCTTCAACCGCAATAACAGCGTTCACCCATTCTCCTTTTTCAATCTCTAATAGATTAATAATCGGAATTCCTTTTGCTGTTCGACTAAACTCAGGGACTTCATATCCTTTTGCTCGATAGACTTTTCCTTTGTTTGTAAAGAACAGTAAGGTGTTGTGCGTGGAAGTAGATAGAAGATGCTCTACGAAATCATCCTCATTCGTACCCATTCCCTGTACACCACGTCCTCCGCGTCGTTGCGAACGATACGTAGATGCTGGTAACCGTTTTACGTAACCTTGGTGCGTTACCGTAACGACAATTGTTTCTTCAGGAATTAAGTCTTCATCTTCAATAAAGTCTGTTCCACCTGTAATAATTTCAGTACGACGTGTATCGTTAAAACGCTCTTTTATTTCGGTTAGTTCTTCACGAATAATTTCAAGAACTTTTTCATTATCTGCTAGAATTGCTTTCAACTCCGCAATTAAATTAACTAACTCTTGATACTCATCTTCAATCTTTTCACGTTCTAGACCTGTTAAGCGTTGTAAACGCATGTCTAAAATAGCTTGTGCTTGCTTATCGCTTAGTTCATAATTCGTCATTAAGCCTTCTTTGGCAATATCGGTTGTTTGAGACTCGCGAATAAGCGTAATAATTTCGTCAATATGATCAAGCGCAATACGTAAACCTTCTAGTATATGAGCTCGAGCCTCTGCTTTTCTTAACTCATATTCCGTTCTACGACGAATCACAACTTTCTGGTGATCAAGGTAATGCTCAAGACATTGCTTTAAATTCAATACTTTTGGTTGACCATTTTCAAGAGCAAGCATGTTAATGCCAAAAGAGGTTTGGAGAGCTGTTTGTTTATATAGGTTATTTAGTACGACATTCGGATTCACATCACGACGAAGTTCAATTACAACACGTAACCCGTCACGGTCGGACTCATCTCTAAGGTCTGTAATGCCTTCAATTTTCTTATCACGAACAAGCTCAGCAATTTTTTCAATTAGTTTGGCTTTATTGACTTGGAAAGGTAACTCTGATACAAGCAATTTTGATTTTCCATTTGCTTGCTCTTCAATCTCTACTTTTGCTCGGACTGTAAGAGACCCTTTACCTGTTTCATAAGCTTTCCTTATACCGCTCCGTCCAAGAATTTGACCGGCTGTTGGAAAATCTGGACCTTGCACATAATCTGTAATGAGTTCATCGATGGTAATATCACCGTCTTTACTCACAGCTAACACTGCATCTATGATTTCACCTAAGTGATGGGGAGGGATATTGGTTGCCATCCCTACTGCGATACCACTTGCTCCATTTACGAGTAAATTAGGAAAGCGTGCTGGTAACACTAGTGGTTCTCTTTCTGTGCCATCATAGTTATCGTCATAATCGATGGTATCTTTATTAATATCGCGTAAAATTTCCATTGAAATTTTGGACATACGAGCTTCTGTATAACGCATGGCTGCTGCAGCATCACCATCAACAGAACCAAAGTTTCCATGTCCATCTACGAGCATGTAACGGAAGTTGAAATCTTGCGCCATACGTACCATGGAATCATACACAGCAGAGTCACCATGTGGGTGATACTTACCAATTACTTCACCTACGATACGAGCGGACTTCTTATAGGCTTTATCTGAGTGCATCCCAAGGTCATGCATTGCATACAAAATCCGTCTATGTACCGGCTTTAACCCATCACGAACATCAGGTAAAGCACGGGACACAATTACACTCATCGCATAATCCATAAAGGATGTTTTCATTTCTTGGCTAATGTTTATTTCTTGTACCTGGGGACGTTGTTGATCCACCATAACGACCTCCTATCAAATATGAGGGCCTACAGGATGTAGGTTTATTCAGACTTGTTCTATCACTTATAGACAAGTCTGAACATAATTACCTCCATGCCATTGTTAATAATCAAAGGCACCTGCGCACTTCTTTTTACACATCTAAATTTTTAACGTATTGGGCATTATCTTGAATAAAGTTTCGACGAGGTTCTACTTTATCCCCCATTAGAATCTCAAAGATTTCATCCGCTTCAATGGCATCTTCTAATTCTACTTGTAGTAGAGTCCTTGTCTCAGGGTCCATGGTTGTTTCCCATAGCTGTTCAGGGTTCATCTCACCTAAACCCTTGTAACGCTGTAAGCTAGGCTTAGGCGTCTTCGATAATTCTGCTAATTTCGTTTCCATCTCTTTGTCGTTAAAGGCATAATATATCGCTTTGCCTTGTTGAATTTTGTACAACGGTGGCTGTGCAATATAAACATAGCCATGCTCTAGCAGTGGACGCATATAACGATAAAAGAATGTAAGCAGCAATGTTCGAATATGAGCACCGTCTACATCAGCATCTGTCATAATCACAATCTTGTGATAGCGAGCTTTGGAAATGTCAAACTCGTCTCCAATTCCTGTTCCAAGGGCAGTAATAATAGAGCGAACCTCATTATTTGATAGGATTTTATCTAGACGAGCTTTTTCTACGTTAATAATTTTTCCTCGTAGCGGAAGGATAGCCTGGAAATGTCGGTCACGCCCCTGCTTAGCTGAGCCACCTGCAGAGTCGCCCTCTACGACGTACAATTCGCCAATGTTCGGATCTTTCGTCGAACAGTCAGCCAATTTTCCTGGTAGATTAGAAATTTCCAGAGCGTTCTTACGACGTGTTAGTTCTCGTGCCTTCTTAGCTGCAGCACGAGCTCGTGAAGCCATTAATCCTTTTTCAACAACTTTCTTCGCTGTGTTCGGGTTCTCGAATAAGAATTTCGAAAAGCGTTCATTGAAAATATTGTCCGTAACGGTTCGAGCTTCACTATTGCCTAACTTCGTCTTCGTTTGTCCCTCAAACTGTGGGTCCGGATGCTTAATTGAGATAATAGCCGTAAGTCCTTCACGAACATCATCTCCTGTTAAGTTCGGATCGTTTTCTTTAAACATGTTATTTCGACGAGCATAATCGTTAATCACTCTCGTTAGAGCCGTTTTAAAGCCAGATTCGTGTGTACCGCCTTCATAGGTGTGAATATTGTTAGCAAAAGAGTAGATGTTACTAACAAATCCATCGTTGTATTGAAGGGCTACTTCCACACTTATATTCTCGCTTTCACTCTCTACGTACACAGGTTCATGTAAACCTTCTCGAGTACGATTTAAGTGTTCAACGTAAGAGACAATACCACCCTCGTAGTAAAAGTCTTTCGTTTCATTTTCATTATCGCGCTTGTCACTGATTGAAATCTTCAAGCCTTTGTTCAAAAAGGCTAGCTCACGAATTCGATTGGAAAGTGTTTCAAATTGGTAGTCAATCGTTTCCGTAAAGATTTCTGTATCTGGTTTAAATTGAATACGAGTTCCCGTGATATCCGTCTCCCCGATTACTTTCAAATCCTCATCAGGAACACCACGTTGATAACTTTGATAGTAAATTTGACCATCCAAATGGACAAACACTTCTAGTTTACTGGAGAGGGCGTTCACTACCGAAGCACCAACACCGTGTAAGCCACCTGATACTTTGTAGCTTCCACCACCGAATTTACCACCTGCGTGCAGAACGGTTAAAATAACCTCTACAGCTGGCCGATTCGCTTTTTTGTGCATACCAACAGGAATACCACGTCCATTATCAGTAACCGTAATACTGTTGTCTTCCTCAATCGTCACAGTAATATGATCACAGTAACCAGCTAACGCCTCGTCAATACTATTATCGACGATCTCCCAAACTAAGTGATGGAGACCTTTTTCGTTAGTAGAGCCAATATACATTCCGGGTCGCTTTCGTACCGCTTCTAACCCTTCAAGCACTTGTATTTGGCTTTCATCATAAGCTTGTTGTTCAGATAATTTATCTTCCATCGTCATGCTCTCACCTACACTTCTTTCACTAGGTTAATTACTATCTATTCAGAAAAACCATCAGAGAAATCTTCCATCTTGTTTAACGTTGTCGTGATGTTGGCACGTTTCTTTAACGTAAGAACGGATAACGGACTGAAATATATATAGTCTTTCGTAATAACAATTGACTTTGCTTCGGCATTTGGAGACTCAAAAACTCGTTGATTATTTCTTTGATTCATAATCATTTCTTCTACGATTGAGGAGGAAGAGAATAATTCGTAATCAATTATGGATATCACATCATGCGATTCAATCACATGATCTTCCCCAATATGGATAAACAATGTGCCACCTCATTTCTCCTTGGTAACATGACCTTGATCTACGTAGAATATATCTGCTTGCTCTAGTGTTTCGTGCTCAATACCATCCACACTCGTTGTAGACACAAAGGTTTGGACCTTGCCTTGAATCGTATGCAAAAGATGAGACTGTCTGAAATCATCTAATTCACTTAATACATCATCCAATAAGAGAATTGGATATTCTCCTACTTCATTATGGATTAATTCAATTTCAGCTAGCTTTAATGATAGAGCAGTTGTACGTTGTTGCCCCTGAGATCCATAAGTTTGTACATCTTTTCCGTTTACATAAAAGATCAAATCATCACGGTGGGGACCAACGAGCGTTGTTCCTCGCTCTATCTCTCTACGTTCTACTTCCGCAAATTTATCTTGAAATACCTTTACCATTTTGGACAAATCCATATCCTCTGATACATCTAGAGAGGCATCATATGCAATTTCTAAGTTTTCTAGCTGTCTGCTAATTCCTTCATGAATAGGTTTTGCCCATTGTCTAAGCAAATGGAGAAATTTAAACCTACGCTGTACAATCGTTGCAGCATGTTCAATTAATTGCTCCGTTAACACCTGCAACATCGTCGGATCCATATTCTGTTTACGCTGATAGTCCTTTAGCAAATGATTCCGCTGCTTTAGGATCTTCTGGTATTGTCCTAAATGGTAAATGTATGCAGGTTGTATTTGACCAATCTCCATATCGATAAAACGACGACGAACCTGAGGACTGCCTTTGACTAGGTTCAAGTCTTCAGGTGCAAACATCACAACATTAAGCGCTCCAATGTAATCACTCAAGCGCTTCTGTTCCAAGTGATTCAGTTTTGCTTTCTTGCCTTTAGTCGAGACAACAATTTCCATCGGGAATTTACGTTTTCTTTTATACACACTCCCTCTTATTTTAGCATATTCTGCATCCCACATGATAAGTTCTTTATCACGTGGTGTTCGATGCGATTTAGAAAATGCTAAGACATAGATTGCCTCCATCAAATTCGTTTTACCCTGCGCATTTTCGCCAATGATTACATTCACTTTGTCATCAAAGGTTAAGTGGATATCTTGGTAATTTCTATATTGTTTTAATGCTATGTCTTCGATATGCATTGGAATTCCCCTTTAGTTCTAACGTCAGACCTATCATAGTCTGACCTGATTAGAAATACCGACTATTCACCAACCTACGTGAATGTCGACTGCTCACCGTTTCTTTTTGGTTTAAAAAGAAGCGGTAAGCAAAACAGTACCTTTGACATTTATACAGGGAAACGTCAATCGGCAAGTCTTTTTTCATGTTGGGAATTATTCCTCTTTTACAACGGTATAGCTTCCCTCACCTTCAATTTCTACAACATCTCCAACGCCTAGTTTTTTACCACGACGTGTTTCTTCTTCGCCATTTACAAAAACTGGGAATTCAGATAAAAACCACTTTGCCATTCCACCTGATTCAATGACATTAGCTAATTGTAAAAATTGTCCGAGTTGAATCATATCCGTTTCAATCTCAATACGTTTATGCATTTTCTTCACCCTAATAGTATATTCTTGGCCTTCTATCTATTTTACTAAAGAATAGCTCATAAGAAAAGCAAGGGCACAAAAACCCTTGCTTTTTCGTTAAATTTTATTTTAAAAACTGATTAATATGTTCTCACAGGCAAGATTAACTGTAAGATTTGATCATTATCGATTGGACGAATTAGAAATGGGCGCATCGCACCAGTAAATTGAATATTCACTTTCTCTGTATCGATAACTTTCAGTGCATCCATCATATATTTTGCACTGAATGAAATTTTAAGTTCTTCCCCTTCAAGAGATTCAGCTTCCACTTCTTCTACAACTTTTCCGACCTCAGGAGAATTACTTGTGATTTCAATGTGATTATCCGTTTTTGTCGTTAACTTAACCACACTATTTCGATTTTCCTTTGCTAAAAGAGCAGCACGATCGATGGATTGTAGTAGCTCTTTCGTATCGATATGCATGATTGTCTTACTCTGATCCGGGATTAAACGTGACGTTTCAGGATAGTTGCCATCCAATAATCTTGAAAGGAAATATAAGTGCTGGGTACGGAATAAGATTTGATTCTCCGTAACGCTGATTTCAATCGTTTCTTGCGAGTCATCAAGTATTTTATTTAGTTCCGTTAAACTTTTCCCTGGAACAACAATATTGTTAAAAGATAGGTTCTGTAATTGTTCCTGCATCGGAATCTTTCTTGATGCTAAACGGTGACTATCCGTTGCCACAAAGTATAATTCACTGTTTTCCACCATCATGTTTACACCTGTCAAGATGGGGCGTGTTTCTGAGGTGGACACTGCGAAAACCGTTTGGCGAATTAAGTCTTTTAAAAGATCTATTGGTACCTCAAAGCTTTGTTCTGTCTGTAATTGAGGCAGATGTGGATATTCTTCAGCATCTTGTCCATTCAAGTTAAATTCAGCACTTCCAGAACGAATTCCAACGTTTAGATGATCATCGACCTCTAGTTCAACGGTTTGCTGTGGTAATTTACGAACTATATCTGGGAAATATTTTGCTTGTAAAACGATGCTCCCTGGTTGGATGTTTTCCACATATACGATTCCATCTTCTTCTTTAGGGATAAATGATTCAATTGAAATATCAGAATCGCTACCTGTTAGTTTTACACCGTGCTCAGTAGCTTCTACTTTCATTCCCGTTAGGATTGGAATAGTCGTTCTTGATGAGATAGCTTTCATAACATCTTGAATACTCTCCATCAGTTGATCCCTTTGGATTGTAAATTTCATCTTTTAAATCCTCCTAAATGGATTTTATATATTTATATTTATTATTATTTAAATGCTCGTAGTAGTAATATAGGCTGTGAATTTGTGAATAACTCAAGTTCACCCCTTTCACAACAGGATATCCACATGTGGATAGAGTGTGGGTAACTTTGGGGAGTTTTTTACGTTTATTCACAAGGGGATAAGTGCTTAACCAGATTTCAATGCTTCTTTTAGTTCTTCAATTTCCTTTTGCAATTGCTGATTTTCACTAAGTGCTTTCGAAATTTTTTCATGAGCATGAATGACTGTTGTGTGATCTCGACCCCCAAATTCCTCACCTATCTTTGGTAGAGAGAAATCAGTCATTTCCCTAGAAAGATACATAGCTATTTGTCGAGGGTGGGCAATCGTTTTGGTACGTTTTTTTGCTGCGAAATCTTCAATCTTAATATTATATTTCTCCGCGACCATCTCTTGAATCCCCTTGATGGTAATGATTTTAGGCTTAGAGCTAGGGATAATATCTTTCAAAGCTTCAGCTGCCAGGGACGCATCAATATCTCGATTAATAAGGGATGAATACGCCACTACACGAATGAGTGCCCCTTCAAGTTCACGGATGTTTGTGTCGATTTGGTTCGCAATATAAAGCATAACTTCATTAGGAATGTCTAATCCTTCCGCTTTTGCTTTTTTACGTAAAATAGCGATTCTTGTCTCTAAATCTGGAGGGGTAATATCTGTGATCAGCCCCCATTCAAAGCGTGATCGAAGCCTGTCTTCTAATGTTGGAATTTCCTTTGGTGGCCGGTCACTGGAAATGACAATTTGCTTATTTTCTTCGTGTAATGTGTTGAATGTATGGAAGAATTCTTCTTGAGTTTGTTCTTTTCCAGCTAGGAATTGAATATCATCAATTAGAAGCACGTCCACATTTCGATATTTATTTCGAAAATTTACAGCTTTGTTATCTCGTATTGAATTAATAAATTCATTTGTGAATTTCTCAGATGAAAGATAAACAACCTTAGCTGACGGGTTATGATCCAATACATAATGGCCAATGGCATGCATCAAGTGTGTTTTACCCAGTCCAACACCACCATATATAAATAATGGATTGTATGCTTTAGCTGGAGCTTCCGCAACTGCTAAAGATGCAGCATGGGCAAAACGGTTACCTGATCCGATAACGAACGTATCGAAAGTATATTTGGAATTAAGCATGCTTTGTGGTGATTCTTCTTGGTCGTTATCTTTATTGTTTTGAGACTGTTTCATAGCTGGTTTTACATCATCAATAGATTCCTCTTTCGTTTCAGGAATTATAAATTTTGTGCGCAGCTGAGCTCCTGTAACTTCATAGAGAGTATCGGAGATGAGGCTGGCATATCGACTTTCTAGCCAATCCCTAGCAAATTCATTTGGTGCCACAATGACAAGCGTGTCGTCCTTTAAAGAATCTGCTTTCGTACTCTTCAACCATGTTTCGAAGCTTGGTTTGCTGATTTTTTCTTCTATTTGACTCAGCGTATTGTCCCAAAGCTCTTTAATATTTTCCAAGTCATTTCACCCCTTTCATCAATAGAAAACGCGACAGATTATAAATGTAATAGTGTCGGCATCCTTCTACTTTTACCTGTAAGAAATCAGATATTGTAAGACATAGAAAATAGTTTAGGAAACAAAAAACCTCGCGTACTCTTTCCTCTTACAAGAATGATGGCATTCCAGAAAAGAAAGATCCGGAGGTGGCTTGTACAACTTTTGTTAAACTCTAAATGCTTTTTTTGATGTGGATGCTAAACTGTTACTATAACAGTATTCAATCGAGTTGTAAGCATAATCCACATATTTGTTGATAACTACACTCACATGATTGTGAATACATATCCACAGTTTATCCACACTCTGTGGATATTAATATTTTGGATGAGGAGTTATTCATTATTAAAACACAAATATAATACCAAATAAATACTGATAGTGCAACGTTTATTCGACAGTTATCCACATTGTCTACCGGTTGTAGATAAAAATTATCCACAACACTACATTTTGTGAGTATCTTGTCGATAAGGGGTGTGGATAGTTGAATTATGTCATAAAAATTATTCACAGGGGCTGTTTATATAAAGAAATCTTTTTGGTTAAACAAATAGTTGTCTCAGAAAGAGGATTTAACTTTTTCCCCTTAAAAAGAATTCAACTTAACGAAAAGTGTGAAGAGAGAATAGAGTAGCTCAAGATTGGATATCAAAAAGAAGTTGACATTTACTTGTAGTATTTTTATAATGAATTGGACTGTCTTTTGAAGATCGATTATTTATTTCCTCAGGGAGGTGTCTATAAAAATGAAACGCACATTTCAACCAAATAACCGTAAGCGTAAAAAAGTACACGGCTTTCGTTCTCGTATGAGCGATGCGAATGGACGTCAGGTTCTAAAACGTCGTCGCCGTAAAGGTAGAAAAGTATTATCTGCATAGACCACTGAATAACTATCAGTGGTCTTTTTTCTAGCTATCGATTATTGGAACACCTTACTTCGAGCAGGATTAGTAAGGAATATATTGATCATAATGTAACCTATGTTCCTTCTTAGATATTGGAGTGAGGATTGACTTATGAAGAAACGTAACCGAATTAAAAAGAATGAAGAATTTCAACGCGTATTTAAGAACGGAGCCTCTTTTGCAAACAGACAGTTAGTGCTGTACTATGTTCGTAATGAGAACCAGGAACATTTCCGGGTTGGGTTATCTGTAAGCAAGAAAATAGGAAATGCTGTCATGCGTAATCAAATTAAACGCTATTTACGTCAGGCTTTTCATGATTTAGATTCAAGTATAAAGCCATCATTTGATTTGGTAGTGATTGCTCGTAAGCCGACCAATCAAATGAATTACTTTCAAATCAAGAAAAGCCTGACGCATGTATTGTCGAAAACGAATCTTTTGGTAAAATCAAATGTGAAATGAAGCCGAGGATTTTATATAGAACCTGATGAAGAAAAAATGGTAAAATACAAAGTAAATGTATTTATTTATGGATTAGGATTTGTAAGGAGGAGACGACGTTGCAAAAGAAGATCCTTTACTTGTTAGCTATGACAGGACTTCTTGTTCTACTTTCAGGTTGTACTCAAATTAATCAGGATATTACCTCTGAAAGTACAGGGATTTGGAATGAATATTTTGTTTATCCGCTGTCAGTGCTAATTAAATACTTTGCTGGTCTCTTTAGCGAAAGTTTTGGACTATCAATCATTGTTGTTACACTTATTATTCGTACCATTCTATTGCCACTAAACGTGAAGCAATTGAAGAGTTCAAAGGCTATGCAAGATATCCAGCCGGAATTACAAGAGCTACGTTCCAAATATAGCTCAAAAGACCAAAAAACACAGCAACAACTACAACAGGAAACAATGCAGCTTTTCCAAAAGCATGGAGTAAATCCATTAGCAGGTTGTTTTCCAATTTTACTACAAATGCCGATTTTGATTGCTTTCTATCACGCCATTATGCGTACACAAGAAATTGAAGCTCATAATTTCCTATGGTTTGAACTTGGATCACCAGACCCATTTTTCATTATGCCGATTGTGGCAGCTATTACGACCTTCATTCAGCAGAAGCTTATGATGGGTGGATCTGGACAGGCTGCACAAAATCCGCAAATGAAAATGATGTTATATATCATGCCGATTATGATTGGTGTATTTGCACTTAACTTCCCAGCAGCTCTAGCATTGTACTGGGTAGTGGGTAACATCTTTATGATTGCCCAAACCATTTTCATCCGTAAACCAATGATGAAAGAAACGGAAACAGGGGGAGCGAGTAAGTGAGACAAGTAACTGCTACTGGACAAACAGTTGAGGACGCGGTCCAATCAGCGTTAGAGCAGTTAGACACCTCGAAGGACCAAGTCAATGTAGAAGTCATTGATGAAGGAAAAAAGGGATTTTTTGGAATTTTTGGTACAAAGCGAGCTATCGTAAAGGTAAGCATTAATGTATCCGAAGATGAGAAAGCCCCTGAACAACAACTAGAACAAACAGAGTCATCTGATGTTAAGGAAGAAACGATTCAACCTCAGGATCAAACAGCCACTTCCGCCATTAAGGGTGATGAAACTCTAGACAAAACGGATGGCAAGGAAGAAAGGAACATGGTTGAACCGACACAAAAGCATGATTCCATTGAAGAAACGAAACAATATCTCATTGATGTAGCAGCTGGTATGGGGGCTGCAATTGATGTAAAGGTTCACCGGAACGGAAAAGAAATTGTATTTGAATTGATTGGTAGCAAAATTGCTTTACTTATTGGAAAACGGGGGCAAACCTTAAATGCACTGCAGTATTTAGCTCAGCTTGTCATTAACCAACGAAGTGACAATTACCACACAGCGATTGTAGATGCTGAAGGATATCGGGAACGGAGAAAGAATACATTAACGAATTTGGCTAACCGTTTGGCAGAGAAAGCAATTCGAACGAATAGTGATGTCGCATTAGAAGCAATGCCTTCTTATGAACGCAAAATTATTCATACAGCCTTACAAAATCATAAAAATGTTAAAACTTATTCTGATGGAACAGAACCTCATCGACATGTAGTGATCAGACCAGAATAAAAAAATCCCTTAACGTGGTATGCGTTAAGGGATTTTTTTATTCTAGGGAGAGACTAGAAAGTTTTATTATGCCGTAATAACCCCATTATGTTGAAGGCTTGGATTCGAGATAATATGGGTGAGAGAAATGTTTCCGTTGCTTTTGTTGGGATTAATGGAAACATGGGTCGGGAAATTGGGGCGGTCGCTCCTTTTTTTCAAAAGTAGCTCCTGTTTTTCGATTCTTGCTCCTAAAGCAGGAAAAGTCGCTCCGGAGCCCATGTTTTTATCGCAGCGACATGACAAGTCCATGTATTGCATTATGGATTGGCCCGTGGAAATACGGATGTGTCGAGACACCGCAGGGCACGAATTTTTGCGCGAGGAGACTTTGTTAGTAATCAAGGAAGGTCGAGCAAATTCGCTATATCCTGTAGCAACCTCGACCGATCTCACGTCGTGTGAGGCCGCAGGAAAGCGAGCTATTTCCCGGCCCATCTTTTCTCCCACTTAACACAATGGGAACACCCAACTCCCGCAAACTATCTCGAATTCAAGGATTCAAGATTATGCCTCTATTCTGGAATAACATAACGAACATGAATGAATCGATCATGAAAGGAAGATTAGTTAATAGGATATTTTGATAAAATTCACTGCGCATAGAGCGAATGACTGTATTGTGGATAAGAAAATGATAAAATAGTAGAGGTGAATAAAGTGATTTATCCACATGTGGATAAGAGTGAAACTAGGATAAACTGGCTATACTAAGTAAAAAATCTTTTCAAACAAACTCATTTTATGCTAATCTAGTTAGTTAGTGACTATTTAAATATATGTTGTGGATAACTATAGATGGTTTCGACAAATAAAAGAAAGGGGTGAAGGCATGGATACGGATACCATTAGTGCGATATCAACGCCCGTTGGAGAAGGAGCCATTGCCATCGTTCGATTAAGTGGCCCTGAGGCTGTAGCGAGAGCCAATAAAATTTTTCACGGGAAAGAGCTAGAACAAGTGGCATCGCATACGATTCATTATGGAAAATTATTTGATCCAAAATCAAATGAGCTCGTTGAGGAAGTAATGGTTTCTGTTATGCGTGCTCCCAAAACATTTACCCGTGAGGATATTGTAGAAATTAATTGTCACGGAGGTCTTGTTTCTGTAAATCGTGTCCTAGAGCTCGTACTTGATCAAGGGGTTCGATTAGCAGAGCCTGGGGAATTTACAAAGCGCGCCTTCTTAAATGGCAGAATCGACTTATCCCAAGCAGAAGCGGTTATGGATTTAATTAGAGCGAAAACAGATCGTGCTATGAATGTGGCATTAAAACAAATGGATGGACGCTTGTCTCAGCTTATTCATCAATTACGACAACAGCTTCTTGAAACAGTAGCTCAAGTTGAAGTGAATATTGATTACCCAGAGTATGATGATGTAGAAGAAATGACAAATGAATTAATGATTGAGAACACAAAAAAAGTTCATCAGGAAATAGAGCGCCTTTTACAAACTGCAAAGCAAGGGAAAATATTGCGAGAGGGTCTTGGAACCGCTATTGTTGGAAGACCTAATGTTGGAAAATCCTCATTAATGAATGCACTCGTGCATGAAAATAAAGCAATTGTTACAGAAGTACCTGGTACAACCAGAGATGTCATTGAGGAATATGTAAACGTACGTGGCGTACCACTTCGCTTGATTGATACAGCTGGAATTCGGGATACAGAAGATCTAGTTGAAAAAATTGGTGTGGAACGTTCGCGTCAAGTTCTTCAAGAGGCTGACCTTATTTTACTCGTGCTCAATTATGGAGATGAATTAACAGAGGAAGATGAAAAGTTATTTGAAGCGGTCCAGGGTATGGATGTAATCGTGATTGTAAATAAAACGGATCTTCCTAGAAAATTAGATATAGATCGTCTCCATGAAATAGCTGGTGAACATACAATCGTTAATACGGCTATTATAGAAGAAGAAGGAATTGATCAGCTTGAAACAGCTATCTCAGAAATCTTCTTTGAAGGGGACTTGGATACTGGTGATATGACCTACGTATCAAATGTTCGTCATGTTCAGTTATTAAATCAAGCGAAAGAAGCTCTTGAAGATGCGATGAGTGGTATGGAAGAAGATATGCCAATTGATATTGTACAGATAGACGTTAGAAGAACATGGGAGCTACTCGGTGAGATCGTAGGAGACTCTGTTAGTGATAGCCTATTAGATCAATTGTTCTCTCAATTCTGCTTAGGGAAATAAACTTAGTTAAAAAAGGAGAGATTTGTCATGTCAACATTTGACGCTGGGCATTATGACGTTATCGTTATAGGTGCTGGTCATGCTGGTGTGGAAGCAGGGTTAGCTGCGGCTCGTCGAGGAGCAAAGACGTTAATGCTAACACTAAATCTAGATATGATTGCATTCATGCCATGTAACCCATCTATTGGTGGACCTGCCAAAGGAATTGTCGTTCGTGAAATCGATGCATTAGGCGGGGAAATGGCTAAAGTAATCGACAAAACGTACATTCAAATGCGCTTATTAAACACAAGAAAAGGCCCGGCTGTACGTGCGTTGCGTGCTCAAGCGGATAAGCATCTATATGTTCAAGAAATGAAGAAAGTATTGGAAGATACCGAAAACCTTACCCTTCGCCAAGGGATGGTAAAAGAATTAATCGTTGAAGACGGCGAATGCAAAGGCGTTGTTACAGAAACAAAAGCAGCTTATTACGCTGACAATGTCATTATTACCACTGGTACTTTTATGCGAGGTAAAGTTCTCATTGGGGATCTCGCTTATGAAAGTGGTCCGAACAACCAGCGTTCTTCTACTAAATTATCTGAGCATTTAGAAGAACTAGGTATTGAAATGGTTCGTTTTAAAACTGGCACACCAATGCGTGTGAACAGTCATACGATTGATTATTCCAAAACGGAAATCCAACCAGGAGAGGAAGTGCCTCGTGCGTTCTCCTACGAGACAACAGAATTTATTATGGATCAGGTTCCGTGTTGGTTAACCTACACGAATGAACACACTCATAAGATTATTGATGATAATTTAAGTTCCTCAGCGATGTATTCAGGTATGGTAAAAGGAACTGGGCCTCGTTATTGCCCATCAGTTGAAGACAAAATCGTACGTTTCCATGATAAGCCACGTCACCAGGTCTTTTTAGAGCCTGAAGGACGTAATACAGAAGAAGTGTATGTGCAAGGGTTATCTACGTCTCTTCCTGAAGGTGTACAAAAAGAGATGATGGAAACTGTACCTGGACTTGAAAATGCAGAAATCATGCGTGCTGGATACGCTATCGAATATGATTCTGTAACCCCAACCCAACTATGGCCAACACTAGAGTTGAAAGCTATTAAGGGTCTGTTTACAGCTGGACAAATTAACGGAACTTCTGGGTATGAAGAAGCAGCTGCCCAAGGTCTAATGGCAGGTATCAATGCAGCTGGGAAAGTACTTGGCACGGAACCTGTTATCCTCGACCGTTCCCAGGCTTATATTGGTGTTATGATGGATGACCTTGTAACAAAAGGAACAGATGAGCCATATCGCCTGTTAACGTCTCGCGCTGAATATCGTTTGATTCTTCGTCACGATAATGCAGACTTACGCCTAACGGATATTGGTTATGACATTGGATTGATTTCTGAAGAGCGTTACACGAAGTTCCAGGAAAAGAAACAATTAATTGAAGAAGAAATCAAACGCTTAGAAAGTGTTATATTGAAACCAACTGACGAGGTGCAGACCGCTATTGAGCAAGCAGGAGGTTCTCCGTTGAAGGAGGCTGTCCGTGCATCTGATTTACTTCGTCGTCCAGAAATGAAATACAATGCTGTTGCAGAGTTAACGAAACCTGATAAAGAGCTACCAGAAGACGTAAGAGAACAAGTGGAAATTCACCTTAAGTATTCTGGTTACATTCAAAAATCAAACGAACAAATTGAACGCATGAGAAAAATGGAAAACAAGAAGATTCCAGATGATATCGATTATGATGACATTCATGGCATTGCTTCAGAAGCTCGTGATCGATTGAAAGAAGTACGTCCGCTTTCTGTAGGGCAAGCTTCTCGAGTTTCAGGTGTAAACCCTGCCGATGTTTCCATTCTACTTGTCTACATTGAGCAAGGTAAAATTGCAAAGGTTTCGGGAGATGAAGCATAAGCGGAAAGGATTGTGTGCATGAATATAGAAGCCTTCCTTCAAGCTTTGGAAGACCAGGGAATTGAATTGAGTGAACAACAGGTAGAGCAGTTTAAAACGTATTTTCACACTTTGGTGGAATGGAATGAGAAAATCAATTTAACAGCAATAACGGATCAAGAGGAAGTGTATTTAAAACATTTCTATGATTCGTTATCCGCTGCCTTTTATATGGATTTTAATCAGCCTTTACAAATTTGTGATGTTGGAGCCGGTGCTGGGTTTCCTAGTATCCCCCTCAAAATCGTATTCCCGGATCTGAAGGTTACCATAGTGGATTCACTAAAAAAACGGATCACGTTTCTGAATCACTTGGCAACGCAGCTTGGGCTATCTGATGTAGCCTTTTACCACGATCGGGCTGAGAACTTTGGGAAAAACGCAAAATTTAGAGAACAATTCGATATGGTGACAGCACGAGCGGTAGCCCGTATGTCGGTATTAAGTGAATTGTGTTTACCTCTAACAAAAGTAGGGGGGACTTTCTTAGTCATGAAAGGCTCTAAATTTGAAGAAGAAATGAAAGATGCTGAATTTGCAGTAAAACTTCTTGGTGGAGAAGTGAATACGGTTCATACCTTTCATCTCCCAAAAGAAGATAGTGAACGAAGTATTGCCATCATTGACAAAAGGCGCAAAACACCTAAGAAGTATCCACGAAAAGCTGGTTTACCAAATAAAAGCCCACTTGTAGAATGAATTTTTGTCCTTAACATCCTGCTACAAAAAAGATGATGTAGCAGGATTACTACATACATTCCAACTGTTATAAAAGTAGAGAATGTATAAGTTCTGGCACTTACATGTCTAGCTCCAGCGCCTAGCAAACTTCCAGCTCCTCCTTACGATAAGTAAACATTGGATTGCTACCGCTCTCCGTGTTTCCTTTATCTCACTGCGGGGTTATATGAAGTTCGATTAAGACCGCTGCGTCACGCAGCAACATCGAACCACCCCACACGTTCTATGAGCAGCAGTTTGTACGTCGCTAGCAGGGTGCTTGCGCTTTTCTTTAAATGGAGCATATTTAAGGTAATGAGAAAGAGGATTATTACTGCTAGGTATAGAATATGTACGTTCTAGCATTTCATACCCTAATCTATAAGATTGAAAAGATTTCTAGCAGTCACTGCTAATTTATATGTAAATATGATAGAATAATAGAAGATTATTTTGTTGCGGAACGAGATGCGCGCCAGCATTTCAGCTGATGCGCTTTTTTGTACTTTCAATAAAAACATTGATGTTTATTGAAAGATTGTGTTTTCAAAAAAAGATGGTTTTATAGTAGATGAGGAAAGAAGGTACTGATATGGGGTCATTGATATCTAGACTCTGCGCCTCAAAATGCCACCACGAGGATTTGTTTACGGTTATTTGATGGTTGAACAAGGCCCCCAGAGCTTTTCTTCATATGTTAGTTCGATTATGTATAGATGCCTTTTGCCTCTATATTCCCTGGAGGCTTGCCCGATGGTAAGTTTTCTATTTGTTTCACGTGAAACATTCCTTTTAACATGACACATAAAGAAATATACACAAGAGTGTGAAAGTAGAAAAGGTGGTGTCTAAGGATGAAACACCCATTCAGCCGTTTGTTTGGATTAGGAGATAAATCCGAAGCAGGAGCCGAAGCGGAAGAACAAGAACAGCAAGAATACCATCCTGATGAAGTCGTCCAGATTCCTATAGAACAGATTCAACCAAACCGTTACCAACCCAGATCTATTTTTAATCCAGAAAAAATAGAAGAATTAGCGCAAACCATACATACTCACGGTATGATTCAGCCAATAGTCGTTCGTAAAATCGTAGATCAAGACGAAGGATATGAGTTAATAGCCGGCGAGAGAAGGTGGAGAGCGGTTCAAGTACTTGGCTGGGAGCAGGTTCCCGCGATACTAAGGGAAATGGATGATACGCAAACAGCCTCAGTAGCGTTAATAGAGAATCTACAACGTGAAGAATTATCTGTGGTTGAGGAAGCAACGGCCTATTCAAAGCTATTAGAAATTCATGGTCTAACTCAGGAGGCTTTAGCTCAACGTTTAGGAAAGAGCCAATCTACAATTGCAAATAAATTACGTCTTCTTAAATTACCTGAATCCGTTCGTCAAGCAATCCTAGATCGGAAAATCACAGAGCGTCATGCTCGTGCTTTAATTGCATTAAAGGAGCAAGAGAAACAAGAAAAGCTTTTAGAGGAAATTATCGAAAAGGGTTTGAATGTAAAGCAAACGGAAGAACGTATTGAGAAAATGCTGTCTCAGGATGATGAGCCTAAGAAAAAGAAACCAAAGTTAAAAGGCATCAGTAAAGATATGAGAATTGCCATGAATACGATACGCCAGTCTCTAACGATGGTATCTGACTCTGGAATTGATTTAGAAACTGACGAAGAGGACTATGAAGATTACTACCAAATCACAGTGAAAATTCCAAAAAACAAATCATAAACTCTTCCTACCCATCTTTTGAACGCATATAAAAGATGGGTATTTTTGCACTAGATATAAAATAAGTTCAGAGTTGGTATGTCTAGTATGATGATGAACGCTTCGATTTAAGGTGGTGGGACACTCCATGTACGATAATAGACCTAACTTCCACCAATATTTAGTGAAAAGTCGTGTTTTTCTGAAAAAAAATGATAAAATATAAGATGTAAGATTTGACGGATAAGAGGTAGGTGACATCATGGGCAAAGTAATTGCAGTTGCGAATCAAAAAGGTGGCGTAGGAAAAACAACATCCGCTGTGAATTTAAGCGCTTGCTTAGCCTATTTAAATCATAAGGTTTTGCTTGTCGATATCGATCCTCAAGGTAATGCTACGAGTGGAGTAGGAATTGATAAAGCAGATATGGATCAATGCGTATATAATGTGCTTGTGGAGGATTTAGAAGCAAAGCACGTAACCGTTTCGACCATGGTAGAAAATTTGAAAGCAATTCCAGCTACGATTCAATTAGCTGGAGCGGAAATTGAATTAGTGCCGACTATATCAAGAGAAGTGCGATTGAAGAAAGCCATTGACTCCGTGAAAGATCAATATGATTTTGTCATCATTGATTGCCCTCCTTCCTTAGGATTATTAACAATCAATGCATTAACAGCATCAGATGCAGTGCTTATACCAGTCCAATGTGAGTATTACGCTCTGGAAGGGTTGAGTCAACTGTTAAATACTGTTCGTCTTGTTCAGAAGCATTTGAATAAGCAACTAATGATCGAGGGCGTTTTACTTACCATGTTAGACGCGCGAACAAACTTAGGGATACAGGTTATAGATGAAGTGAAAAAATACTTTCAAGATAAGGTCTATCAATCTATTATTCCTCGGAATATTCGTCTTGGAGAAGCCCCAAGTCATGGACAACCTATTATTTTATATGATCCAAAATCACGTGGAGCTGAAGTGTATTTAGAATTAGCAAAGGAAGTGATGGTGAATGGCCAGAGGGTTGGGTAAAGGCATTAACGCGCTTTTTCAAGATATGGAAGCTAAGCAGGAAGAAGCGGTTCAAGAGGTCTCGATTAATCAATGTCGGCCAAATCCTTATCAACCACGTAAGACCTTTCATGCAGAGGCGATTGAAGAATTAAAAGATTCCATTATCCAACATGGTATTCTCCAGCCCCTAATTGTACGCAAAAGTATTAAAGGATATGAGATTGTTGTTGGAGAACGTCGTTTTAGAGCAGCGAAAGAAGCAGGATTTGAAAAAGTGCCTGTCGTTATTCGGGAATTAGATGACACTAACATGATGGAACTCGCCTTATTAGAAAACTTACAACGAGAAGATTTGACCCCAGTTGAAGAGGCAAAAGCTTACTCTAATTTAATGAAAGAACTTGGCATGACACAGGAACAGCTCGCTGCACGCCTTGGTAAAAGTCGACCGCATATTGCCAATTTAGTACGCCTTCTTTCGTTACCAGAACCGGTAAGTGCTCTCATTAATAACGGTGAGCTATCAATGGGACATGGTAGAGCGTTGCTAGGCTTAAAAAATAAAGAACAGCTTATGCCATTAGTTGAAAAAGTACGAAACGAAGAATTGAATGTGCGACAGGTTGAACAATTGATTATTCAAATGAATGAAAAAAGCTTGCAGAAGAAAAAGAAGAAGAAAACACAAAAGGATGTTTTTCTTCAAGAGAGAGAGTCTGTCTTACAAGAGCGTTTAGGTACAGGTGTTACGATTCATAAAGGCAAGCGTAAAGGGAAAATTGAAATTGAGTTTTTCACGGACGAAGACCTAGAAAGAATCTTACATCTATTTGAATAAGCTTATAGGACGAGCCTGGTATGTGTAGCACACAATACCAGGATTTTTTATAAGTAAAGAAAGTATAAGTTTCTGGCGCTTACGTGTCTAGCACCAGCGCCCAGCGACTAGTATGTTCCAGAGCGCATGCGCCTTGCATTAAATAATGTTCCACGTGAAACAAAAGTCCTGTTTTATCTGGTAATGTAGCAAGAGGAAAGATGGTTTCAGGGTAATTAGCATTGGAGGGTAGTTTATGGTTGTGTACGGAGCCTTAATGAATGGGTTAGGTATTTTAATAGGAGGAATTGTAGGACTCTTTCTCCATCGAGTACCAGAGAAGGTAAAAGAAACAACAATGAATGGAATAGGATTGGCTGTCCTGTTAATAGGAATTCAAATGGCTATTCAATCTGAAGATATTATAGTATTAGTATTAAGTCTTTTATTTGGAGCCTTCATAGGTGAAGCACTTCGAATGGAGGAGAGGTTTGAACAAATAGGAAGTTGGGTGGAAAGTCGATTTAGTAAAGAATCTAATAATAGTGTCTCGCAAGGATTCATGACGGCTTCCCTTATTTTTGTTATTGGAGCGATGGCGGTAGTTGGGGCATTAGATAGTGGTATTAGAGGAGATCACGATATTTTAATAACGAAGGCTATTATTGATGGGTTCGTAGCGTTGGTATTAACGACCACTTTAGGATTTGGTGTGCTATTTTCCATTTTACCAGTATTGCTATATGAAGGTGGCATTGCTTTGTTAGCTACACAAATCGATCGCTGGTTACCACAGTCATTTTTAGATCTATTTATTGTAGAGATGACAGCGACAGGTGGGTTACTCATTGTAGCAATTGGATTGAACTTATTACATATAACCAAAATAAGAGTCGCTAACCTTTTACCAAGCTTGTTTCTAGTAGGGTTGGTATTATACGGTAGTATTCAATTAGGTTTATAAGAGAGTAATAAAGCAAAAGCCTAGCACTTCATTAAGTGCTAGGCTTATTTTTATTCTTTTACAGGCGTCCACTTACCTAGTCTTCTAGTAAGGGTTTCGGTCTTTTTATTATTGGATTGTGTAGTTGATAATGTTAATTGGCGATCAAAGGAATCGATGGTTTTAGCGACTTTCTTAGCCATTTGCATCACTAAGTGAAGGCGTGTGTTTTGCAAAACAAAATATTCCATAAATCCACTTACATTAACTACTCCAGTAAGATGAATCTCTCCTACATCCGGTAGTTGCTTTTTAACAGCTGCACCTGGCTTTACAGGACCTTGACCAAGAATAATATTCCCTACAGATGAGACTTTGCCTAAGCAGGCATCAACACCGATGATATATGGGTGTCGATGAGTTTGTTGTATGTGCTCTAGCTTTTCGGCTAAGTTCACCGCGTGTACAGGTTCGTCTAACGTTCCGTACACATAGATGTTCTGTAAACGTTTTTCTTCCAATAAAGTACCAATCAACGGACCAAAAGAATCTCCTGTAGAACGATCCGTTCCGATGCAAACAATCACAATATCTCGGTTGGCTGGCACCCATTCCTTTAATGTTTGAGTCATACTCAAAAGCATTTTATCGTCTTCATAATGGTACCGTTCTTCTTGGTTTTGAGAAAAAAGTCTCCGTTTTAGATTCATAGCTTTTCCTCCGTAGTCATATTGTTATTAGTATACAGCGTTTTTCGTAAATCTATACATGTTCGAAGAAAGAAGGTAGGAGGAAAAGAGATGATTCGTGCAGGTTTCAAATGGATGTTTTTAATCATTGGTACTATGATAGGTGCTGGCTACGCTTCAGGTAGAGAATTATGGCAATTTTTCGGTCATGAAAGTGGACTGGCTATCCTCTTATTTGCGATCTTGTTTACCGTATCATGTAATGTGATTTTATCGATTAGCTTTGAGCAACAGTCCAAGCACTACCTTCCTGTTCTTCGCACAATTGTGGGACAGAAGTTAACGCTTCTTTATGATGGCATGATTATTCTATACCTTTTTACGACTACAGTTATTATGTTGGCTGGAAGCGGTGCAACCTGGCAAGCTTTTCATTTCTCCTACTGGGTTGGCATCTTAGCCATTGCAATCCCTTTAGTTCTCGTTTTTGTTTGGGATATTAAGGGCATCTTATCGATGAATAGCATCATCCTACCGTTGTTAATTGGTGGGCTACTATACGTGTTAATTCTATTTTCTGTTCAAAAAGAACTTTCCTTATTCACTTTTGGAGAACAACGGAATTGGACAGCGGCTTTCCCATTCACCGCTTTGAATATCTTACCCTTAATTGCTGTGCTTGGTGCCATTGGAAATCAAATGAAGCATAAGGGTGAGGTGTGGATTGCGAGTATCGGTAGCGGCTTTGTTCTTGGGAGCATATCGTTTATTTATAACAATAGTTTAATTCAAATTTCTGATGATATTTTACTTTATGAAATTCCCCTGTTTGCTATACTTAAACATTACCCGTATGAGATGTTTCTATTCATTTCGATGCTCTTATGGATTGCCATCTTTACAACAGCGGCTTCAGGTGTTCTTGGATTGATTACACGTTTTCGGTCCAGGTTAAAAGGTCCCCTATGGTTACTGGCTCTCATTACTGTAGTCCTCATGATTCCATTAACTAGTTTTGGGTTTTCAACATTAATTACATACTTGTATCCTTTGTATGGGTTGCTAAATCTTTACGTCTTATCTTGTATTTTGTTGTACCCTGTTACAAATCGATACAAAATGGACTGAAAACCTGATAAAATGAGGTAACATGAATCATGAAGCAAGGGAGGGGGAGGCCTGAGTTTGGATGTGATAAAAAACGAATGGAATTCATTTTATGACTATATAACAGGTCCTGAAGTATGGTTTTTAGTAGGGCAGAAGGTTGCTACAATTCTACTCATACTCTTCTTATCCTTTATCATTATTCGGGTAGGGAAAAAAATCATTCAAAATGTATTTCGTAACAGGAAAAGAGGACCCTTTCAAATAAGTGAACGACGAGAAAATACACTGGTTAAATTATTGGAAAACACGCTGACGTATGCTGTATATTTTGGTGCTGCGATTATGGTGTTACAGAATATAGGTATCAATGTATCTGCGATGCTTGCTGGAGCAGGGATTGCAGGTCTCGCCATCGGATTTGGGGCTCAGAACCTTGTGAAAGATATTATTACTGGATTCTTTATCATATTTGAGGATCAATTTTCTGTTGGAGACTATATCCAAACGGCGAATTCCGAAGGGTTTGTGGAAGAGATAGGCTTACGTACCACGAAGATTAAGCATTGGACAGGCAAACTGCATATCATTCCTAATGGAAGTATTGAAGAAGTAACAAACTATTCCATCCACAATAGTATAGCCATTGTCGATGTGAGCATTTCATATGAAGGGGATATTGCTAAAGGGGAAGAAACGATTGAAGAATTATTAACCGAACTCCCTGAGCGATATCAGGAGATTGTAAGCATGCCTGAGTTGTTAGGTGTACAAAACCTTGGATCATCAGACGTGGTCTTGCGTGTTATAGCTGAAACCCAGCCTATGATGCATTGGCATATAGCACGAATGATTCGCAAAGAACTAAAAAATCGAATGGACGAGCGGGGCATTGAAATCCCATTCCCACGACTTGTCATGTATAGTCGAACAGAAGAAACGGAACAATTGGATTCATATAAAGAAGGGAGTGCAGAACGGTGACTGAACAAACGTATAATATAAATGACATTGTACAAATGAAAAAAGCTCATCCTTGTGGGGAGAATCGCTGGAGAATCATCCGTTTAGGAATGGATATTAGAATAAAGTGCGAAGGATGCGGTCATAGTGTTCTTATTCCTCGTAGGCGATTCGAATCCAAAATGAAGAAAGTGTTAGAGAAAGCAGAGGAAGAATAGATACTTTTTTAAGAAAGTAAATTTTGGGTCATACATGTCTAAGCTCCAGCGTCCAGCGACTAGTATGCTTTCCTCGCCTCCGTACGATAAATTAACATCGAATCACGCATGTTTTCATGTTGCCTTTATCTCCTATGAAAACAGGGGGGAGTTCGATTAAAATCGCTACATCACGTAGTAACATCGAACCAACCCCCGTCGTGTGGGCCACAGCATATACGTCGCTAAACAGGCTTCCTGAGCTTTTGTTATGTGTTTCACATGAAACACAATTTGTAGAATCTAAGGGTAGAGGTAACAGTACTTTAGGTTTATAGTAATGAAAATTTTTGAAAACAAGGGGGCATCTTTCCCTTGTTTTTCTATTCTCTTAACTTGTCAATTTAGTTTACTGTATCTATAATTGGAATGACTGCGAAACGTTTATTTAGAGGAAATCTTTAAGGAGTGTAACTATTTATGTCTCTTACAGCTGGAATTGTAGGGCTACCTAACGTAGGGAAATCAACATTGTTTAATGCAATTACACAGGCTGGTGCAGAATCGGCGAACTACCCATTCTGTACAATAGATCCGAATGTTGGCATTGTAGAAGTGCCAGATAGTCGTCTTGACACATTAACAGATCTTGTGAAACCGAAGAAAACGGTCCCAACAGCTTTTGAATTCACTGATATTGCAGGGATTGTGAAAGGCGCAAGTAAAGGGGAAGGTCTAGGAAATCAGTTCCTATCTCACATTCGCCAAGTAGATGCTATTTGTCATGTGGTTCGTTGCTTCCAAGATGATAATATTACTCACGTGTCCGGTGGAGTAGATCCAATTGGTGATATTGAAACCATTAATCTTGAACTTATTTTAGCCGACTTAGAATCTGTTAACAAACGCATTGAGCGTGTTCAAAAAATGGTACGCCAAAAAGATAAGGAAGCGATGGCCGAACACGAAGTACTAGTTAAATTACAAGAAGCGCTTGAAAACGAAACACCAGCACGAGCACTTGAATTTACTGATGATCAAGCTAAGATTGTAAAAGGACTTCATTTATTAACATCAAAACCAATTCTTTATGTAGCAAACGTTGGAGAAGATGAAATCGCCGATCCTAGTGGCAACGAGAATGTGCAAGCCGTAAGGGAATTTGCTGCAAATGAAGGTGCGCAAGTCATTGTTGTTTGTGCTAAGATTGAATCTGAAATTGCTGAACTTGAAGGAGAAGAAAAGGAAGAATTTCTTGATGATCTAGGCATTGAAGAGTCTGGATTGGATCAGCTTATTAAAGCAACTTATAATCTTCTAGGCTTAGCAACCTATTTCACGGCTGGTGAACAAGAAGTAAGAGCGTGGACATTTAAAGAGGGCATGACCGCCCCTCAAGCCGCTGGAGTTATTCATAGTGATTTCGAACGAGGCTTTATTCGCGCCGAGACCGTAGCGTATGATGATCTAGTAAATGCTGGTAAAATGTCAGTTGCAAAAGAGCAAGGTAATGTTCGATTAGAAGGCAAAGAGTATCTTGTAAAAGATGGAGATGTCATCCATTTCCGATTTAATGTATAGCGTGTACAGGAATCCTATTGTATTTTCTTGTCGAGTTTGATATAATACAACATTGTGAGTAATCGAAATGAATTACTCCTTGCCCTTAGAAGGGCCGTAAGTCCAAAAGGAGGTGAAGACGGATGAGAAATTATGAAATCATGTATATCATCCGCCCAAACATTGATGAGGAATCTCAGAAATCAGTAGTTGAGCGTTTCAATAACGTTCTTACTGAAAATGGTGCGGAGATCAAAGAAACCAAAGACATGGGCAAGCGTCGTCTTGCATACGAAATCAACGATTTCCGTGATGGTTTCTACGTGGTAATTAAATTCCAAGGCGATCGTGAAGCAATCAACGAATTTGACCGCCTAGCTAAGTATTCCGACGATATTATGCGTCATATCGCTGTACGCGAAGATGATCAATAAGGAGTGGTTCTGTGTTAAATCGTGTCGTTCTTGTCGGCAGATTAACTAAGGATCCTGATTTGCGCTATACACCCAACGGAGTTGCCGTTGCGAACTTTACAATTGCTGTAAACAGACCTTTTACAAGTCAACAAGGTGGCAAAGACGCAGACTTCATTAACTGTGTTGTTTGGCGTCGAGCAGCCGAAAACCTTGCAAACTTCATGAAAAAAGGTAGTATGGTAGGCGTTGATGGACGCTTGCAAAGCCGTAGTTTTGATAACTCAGAAGGAAAAAGAGTATTTGTCACAGAAGTTGTCGCTGATAGTGTACAATTCTTAGAAACAAAAGGCTCTTCTTCAGGTGGCGCGGGTTCACAAGGATACCAGTCTAATCAGAACCAAAATTATTCGAACAATAATCAAAACAACCAAAACAACCAATCCAACCAAGAGGACCCATTCTCAGACAATGGGGAACCGATTGATATATCTGATGACGATTTACCGTTTTAATTAAATATAAAGGAGGTCATACCCTATGGCTCGTCGTGGTCGCGCGAAACGTAGAAAAGTGTGTTATTTCACAGCGAATGGAATTACACACATTGATTACAAAGATGTAGAACTTCTAAAGCGTTTTGTTTCTGAACGTGGAAAGATTCTTCCTCGTCGTGTAACAGGAACTTCTGCAAAATATCAACGTAAACTTACAAGAGCGATTAAACGTGCACGTCAAATGGCATTATTGCCTTACGTGAACGATTAATAGATAGCTTGTAAGAATAGGAAAAGCACAGCATTTAGCGCTGTGCTTTTTTCATAACGTCAAAAACCAGTCTCTTACTCATAATGATGAGAGTTTCTTGAAAGAACATAGGCTATCCTATATAAAAATGGAGCCGTGTTCTTTCATCATGTTAAATAGTATGTATGGTACGTATTCTTAACCAAATACCTATTTTCTACTATAGATGAGAATTGAATAGGTAGTTTCCATTTGGTATCTTTAAATCGTAACTGATATGTACGAGTTAGAAGAGGAGAGCAGTGTACAATGAAACAATCAAATGTACTAAAAGATGGAGTTCTATATACAGCTATCTATTTACTGATTTTAATGGTAACGGTATTCATACCTGGAATTGAAATCATTACGCTGTTTTTACTCCCTCTACCGTTTGTACTATTCGCAAGCCGCTATGGTTGGAAGGCTACGTTAGCTTTTTCAGCTGGAGCGGTTATCCTATCTTTGTTTGTAGCTACTATTTATTCGCTACCTCTCACAGCAATAGCTGCATTGGGTGGTGTAGCAGTTGGGCTAGCTATCCATCAAAGAAAATCGCCTTATGAAGCATGGGCTCAAGGGGCAGTTGGCTATGTAATTGGTATATTAATGTTTTACGTTTTATCTCTTTGGTTGTTCAATATCAATTGGATAGAAGAAATAGATGGTTATATACAAGAATCGATACAAACTTCCAAACGAGTAATGGAGTCTGTTGGTAGTTCTGTTTCTGAAGAGCAATTGCAGTTATTAGAAGAACAATTCTCTCAAGTTACTGTCCTATTACCGAGTTTTATGGGAATATTTGCAGTCGGATTAGCCTTTATAACTCTTTGGCTAGGGTTTAAAATGATGAATAAACTATATAAGGAATCATTTTATTTTCCTCCGATTAGAAGCTTGTCTTTACCGAAAGTGTTATTATGGTATTACTTAATAGCTGTAATCGCAACGTGGTTCGATTTCGAACAAGGCACGATATGGAAAGAAGCGGTACAAAATGCGTACACATTTACTGGCTTTTTTATGACGCTTCAAGGGCTATCTTTTATGTTTGCTTATGCCTATGAAAAGAAATTATCAAAGGCATTTCCGATTACTGGTGTAGTGCTCACCCTAATATTACCATTCTTATTACTTTATCCTGTACGAATCTTAGGTATAATTGATTTAGGCTTTTCTTTACGAGAGCGTCTTTCAAATAAGAAAGATCGATAATTAGTTTAGGAGATGACGGTCATGCCGAATTTCTTTAAGAAACCAAAATTGAGCAGTCACTTATGGGTGATTTATACGCTTTCCGTATTATTTCTTGGGCTCATCTTTTACTTCGAGTGGAAGCTCGGTTTAGTTATGACCGCATTTTTGGCTGCATCGATCTATTATAGTGTTCGAACGGAACAATATTTAATCAATGAAACAGAAGAATATATATCGACCCTCTCTCACCGAGTGAAAAAAGTAGGAGAAGAAGCGTTGATGGAGATGCCCATTGGCATTGTGTTATTTAGTGAGGATTTTAAGATTGAATGGGCGAATCCATTTATGAATAAATTTTATCCTCAAGACACGCTTGTAGGTGAGTCTTTAAATGAAATATCGGATAAATTAATCCCAAACATTAAAGAAGAAAAAGATGAAGTTTGGATTTCTGTGGAAAATTACCAACTTCAAACCGTCATCAAAAAAAATGAACGCTTACTTTACCTATTTGATCGCACGAAACAGACAGAAATACAGAGCCTCTATCAAAATGATCGAACCGTATTAGCCATCATCTTTTTAGATAACTATGAAGAAATTACCCAAGCTATGGATGACACAGCAAAAAGTCATATCAATTCTCAGGTAACGTCTATATTAAATCAGTGGTCACAAGAAAATGGTGTTTACTTAAAACGTTCCTCACAGGATAAATTTTTTGCGGTCATGAACCAACAAATACTATCCAAACTAGAACGTTCCAAATTTGATATTTTAGACGAAGTGAGAGAACTTATTTCAGATAAAAATGTTCCTCTTACGTTAAGCTTTGGTATTGGCGTCGGAGAAGCATCTTTACCTGAATTAGGAGAATTAGCTCAATCTAGCCTCGATTTAGCCTTAGGGCGTGGGGGAGACCAAGTAGCCATTAAAGATGAAAATGGTAAGGTTCGCTTCTATGGTGGGAAAACAAATCCAATGGAAAAACGGACAAGAGTACGTGCACGTGTAATCTCACATGCATTGAAGCAGTTGGTTCAAGAAGCGGACAAGGTTCTTGTTATGGGACATAAGAATCCAGATATGGACTCCATTGGTGCCTGTATTGGCATATTAAAAGTAGCTCAAGCGAATGATAAAGATGGTTTTGTTGTATATGATCCTGATGAAATGAACACAGGTGTGCAACGCCTAATGGAAGAAATCCAAGATAATGACCAACTGTATTCATGGTTTGTCTCTCCTGAAGAGGCACATGAGGTCGTCAGTAAAAATACGTTATTAGTCGTAGTTGATACGCATAAGCCTTCTCTTGTTATTGAAGAAAGGCTTTTAAGTCGGACAGAGCACGTCGTTGTCATTGATCACCATAGACGTGCAGAAGAGTTCATTGAAGATCCAACGCTCGTATATATGGAGCCATATGCTTCATCTACTGCTGAATTGGTTACGGAAATGTTAGAATATCAACCAAAGAAACTTAAGTTAAACATGCTAGAGTCAACGGCATTACTTGCTGGTATTATTGTGGATACAAAGAGTTTCACACTTCGGACGGGGTCTAGAACCTTTGATGCGGCAAGTTACTTACGCTCAAAAGGTGCAGATACCGTGCTTGTCCAGAAGTTCATGAAAGAAGATCTGGATGTCTATGTAAGGCGTAGTCGTCTCATAGAACGTGCTCAGGTGTATCGAGAAGGGATTGCCATTTCCAAAGCAGAATCTGGTGAAACATATGGGCCTGTTATCATTGCTCAAGCAGCAGATACACTGCTTACAATGAGCGGTATCGTCGCTTCTTTTGTTATTTCGGAACGCTCAGATGGTAGAATCGGTATTAGTGCACGTTCACTTGGTGATGTGAATGTCCAGGTAATCATGGAAAGCATGAATGGTGGTGGACATTTAACGAACGCCGCCACTCAATTATCTGATTCATCTATAGAAGATGCAGGAGACCAACTAAAAGAAATTCTAGATGACTATTTAGAAGGGGGAACGGAATAATGAAGGTAATCTTTAATCAAGACGTTAAAGGTAAAGGGAAAAAAGGTGAAGTGAAGGATGTTTCTGAAGGATATGCACGTAACTATCTACTAAAGCATAACCTTGCAGTTGAAGCTACAAAAGGGAACTTAAAAGCGTTAGATGCGAAGAAAAAGAAAGAAGAAGAACGTGAGCAAGAAGAAGTAGACGAAGCAAAGCGTCTGAAAGAAACGTTAGCTAATATGACTGTTGAACTTCAAGCTAAATCAGGAGACAAAGGAAGTCTATTTGGCTCCATTACAAGTAAGCATATTGCAGATGAATTGAATAAGACCCACGGTATCAAAATTGACAAACGTAAAATTGAGATGGATTCTCCTATTCGTACGCTTGGTTATACGAATGTTCCTGTTAAGCTTCACCAAGATGTTACAGGTACAATAAAAGTCCATGTTTCAGAAAAATAATAGATCCATCCTCTGAATAGGAAAAGGAGGAAGCGCTCTTGAGCGACTTTATGAACGATCGAACACCGCCTCATAATATTGAAGCCGAGCAGGCGGTGCTCGGTGCTATTTTTTTAGAACCTCAATCAATCGCTACAGCTACAGAAGTTCTAATGCCTGATGACTTCTATAGAGCAAGTCATCAACGGATTTACGAAGCTATGGTGAACTTATCAGAAAAAGGAGAACCTATTGATCTTGTAACGGTCACAACGGCACTTTCAAATATGAAAACGTTGGATGAGATTGGTGGAGTCTCTTATTTAAGTGATTTAGCGAACTCGGTTCCTACGGCTGCTAATATTGAATATTACACAAAGATCGTAGAAGAGAAGTCTATACTAAGGCGTCTAATCAAAACAGCCACGAATATAGTGGCTAGCGGGTTTTCTGATGAGGGTGAAGTAGAAACTGTATTAAATGATGCTGAGAAATCGATTTTAGAGGTAGCTCAACGTAAGGACTCTGGTCGTTTTAAAAACATTAAAGACGTTTTAATCGAAGTTTATGATAACATCGAACAATTACACCACCATGACGAAGAGGTAACAGGTGTTCCGACAGGATTTAGGGATCTAGATGGTATGACGTCAGGATTCCAACGAAATGACCTTATTATCATTGCTGCCCGTCCTTCAGTGGGGAAAACGGCATTTGCGTTAAACATTGCTCAAAACGTAGCAACCCATACTGGTGAAAACGTAGCCATCTTCTCCTTGGAGATGGGAGCAGAGCAACTCGTCATGCGTATGCTTTGTGCTGAGGGTAATATTAATGCCCAAAGTCTTCGTACTGGGCATTTAGAAACAGAGGACTGGGGAAAGCTGACCATGGCAATGGGAAGCTTGTCTAATGCAGGAATCTTCATTGATGATACTCCAGGAATTAGAGTGAATGAGATTCGGTCTAAGTGTCGCAGACTGAAGCAAGAGCATGGTCTTGGAATGATATTAATCGACTATTTGCAACTCATTCAAGGTGATGGAAGCTCTAAAGAAAACAGACAACAAGAGGTTTCTGAGATTTCCAGAGCTTTAAAAGGACTAGCACGTGAACTAAGTGTTCCACTGATAGCTCTTTCTCAGCTATCTCGTGGTGTAGAAAGCCGTCAGGATAAGCGACCAATGATGTCAGATATCCGTGAATCTGGAAGTATCGAGCAGGACGCCGATATTGTAGGTTTCCTATATCGTGATGACTATTATGAGCAAGATTCAGAACGACAGAATATTATTGAAATTATTCTGGCAAAACAACGTAACGGTCCAGTAGGGACAGTTGAGCTTGCCTTTGTAAAAGAGTACAACAAATTCGTGGACTTAGACCATCGCTATGATGAAAGTGATATTCCACCCGCTTAGTAACAATATTATATTGTATGGAAGACTTGTTATACGGGATATAGCAGGTCTTTTTTTTATGAAAACGTGAATAATAGTTTTGGGAATGTTTTATTATCGAACGATAAATGTTTGTTATTATTTATTGTTCGTGTTTCGCATTGACTTTTTTTCCTCATCCTGATAAGCTACAAATGTTGTCAACAAAATGTTAATGTTTCAAAGGCGGAGGTGCCATATATGTCTTCAGTAGTTGTGGTTGGAACGCAATGGGGAGATGAAGGAAAAGGTAAGATTACAGATTTTTTATCACAACAGGCTAATGTCGTGGCTCGTTACCAGGGTGGAGACAATGCCGGTCATACAATCCAGTTCGAAGGAGAAACGTATAAACTACATTTAATTCCTTCTGGGATTTTTTATGATGATAAGCAATGTGTGATGGGGAATGGGATGGTTATCAATCCCAAAGCACTTTTAAAAGAGCTTACCTACTTACATGATCGAAATATATCAACAGATAACTTGCGCATCAGTAACCGTGCTCAAGTCATCTTGCCATATCATATCAAATTAGATGAACTACAAGAGGCACAAAAAGGTGAACAAAAGATTGGAACAACAAAAAAGGGTATTGGCCCTGCTTATATGGATAAAGCAGCTCGTGTCGGCATTCGTATTGCTGATTTACTAGATGCTGATACGTTCCGTGAGAAATTACAACAGAATGTAGCAGAAAAAAATCTATATTTTAAACATATATATAATGATGAAGCAATGTCTGCTGATGAAATTTTCGAAGAATACTATCAATATGGTCAACAACTTGCAAAATATGTTTGTGATGCATCGAAAGTGTTAAATGACGCTATTGATGCTGATAAGCCTGTTTTATTTGAAGGAGCCCAGGGAGTAATGCTTGATATTGACCAGGGTACGTATCCTTTTGTAACATCTTCAAACCCAACGGCTGGAGGCGTAACAGTTGGTGCAGGTGTAGGACCAACAAAAATTCATCAGGTAATGGGTGTGTCTAAAGCCTACACGACCCGTGTGGGAGATGGCCCATTCCCTACTGAACTACATGGTGAGGTTGGAAATCAAATACGTGAAGTAGGCCGTGAATATGGCACAACAACAGGTCGCCCGCGTCGGGTAGGTTGGTTTGATACGGTAGTTGTTCGACATGCACGCCGTGTTAGTGGCATCACAGCGTTATCCTTAAATTCAATTGATGTTCTAACAGGAATTGAAACACTAAAAATCTGTACGGCTTATATGTACAATGGTGAGGTTCTGGAAGAGTTTCCAGCTAATTTGAATGAGTTAGCACAATGTGAACCCGTTTATGAAGAAATGCCAGGGTGGACAGAGGATATTACAAACGTTCGTAAATTTGAGGATCTACCAGAGAATGCTCAACATTACGTGAAACGAGTATCTGAATTAACAGGAATTCCACTTGCAGTTTTTTCTGTTGGACCCGACCGATCCCAAACCAATGTGATGATTGATATTTATCAATCCTAGGACTTTATGAATAACAAGAGGACTACCGTGTTTAATCTTACATGGTAGTCTTTTACGTTATAAAACTTTTAGCTCTTACATGTCTAGCTTCAGCGCCTAGCAAACTTCCTCCTCTCCTTATGATAAGTAAATATCGAATCCCTACCGCTCCCCTTGTTTCATTTCGGCCTACAAGACCGTAGGTTGGTTCGATGTTGCTGCATGATGCAGTGGTTTTAATCAAACTTCCTATAAGCATAATTAGTATAGCTTATACATCGCTAGACGGACGCCCTGATCTTTTGTTCTAAAACTATTTTTGAAAAGAATAATTGTTTTTCTGAAAGAATCTATTGTAAAAAGTAATACAACATGCTAATATTATTATTGCTGTCACTTAATAGAACATTTTCTATTTTGGCCCGTTGGTCAAGTGGTTAAGACACTGCCCTTTCACGGCAGTAACACGGGTTCGAATCCCGTACGGGTCACTTGTTCTCATACATAAACAAAGGTCCGGTAGTTCAGTTGGTTAGAATGCCTGCCTGTCACGCAGGAGGTCGCGGGTTCGAGTCCCGTCCGGACCGCCATTTTTCAAGAAACGTTCGACAAGCTTCTTATTCTCAATAATCGGAAGCGGCATCACTATTATATTGGCTCGGTAGCTCAGTCGGTAGAGCAACGGACTGAAAATCCGTGTGTCGGCGGTTCGATTCCGTCCCGAGCCATCTCCAATAGGAGTCACCTTCATAGGTGATTCCTATTTTTTGTTTTATTGGAGTTAGTTCAACTAGTTGCTATCTAGTTTGGATAGTAGATGTTTACAAAAGATTAAATTAAAAGTAAATCTTAACAAGGAAATTGCAAACAACCATGAAAAACAGAAATATTTGTAGGAAATTAGTGTCAAATAAAGAGGAAAATAGTAGGTATATTGGCACCTAATGGGAAAAAATTGGCGTAATACAAATGTAACAATTTCGCCTATAAACTGTAATGTATCGCTTGCATAAAATGAAAATTTACACTTAAAAAGAGAAAATACAATAGATTATTGGTTCTTTATTGGAAACAATAATACAAGTGTATTACATCGTATCTAAACCTATTTATTTTGATAACAAGATTGTGATAGATTATCTAAGTGACAATAAATTACCAAAATCGTTTTATATAGATAGAGAGAAAAATAAACGTTATAAGGGTAAAAATGGTAGGAGGATATTAGGATGTGGATGAAGAAACAGAAAAGTCCAGACACATCAGCTGATACCAGAAAACCCACTCAAAGCTCCCTTTGGAAAAAGGTAGTATTGACGACTTTATTGGGAATGGGAATTACTATGGGCTCCGTGTACGCCCAAAATTTTGAAAGTCAAATCCCTACTGTGTATCATGTTTATGTCGATGGAGAGCATATCGGAACTGTAGATGATCAAAAGCTAGTTAAATCCTATATTAATGAACAGGTACAAAAAGCTGAAGGAAAGTATGAAGACTTGGACCTAACAATTGGAGAAGACGTTTCCTATGTACCTGAAAAAATGTTTAGACCATCGTTTGATAATAATGGTGTTATGAGCTCATTGGATGATGAACTATCCATAATGGTTGATGCTACTAAATTGGAAGTTGATGGCGAGGCTGTTGGATATACCGAAAATCAACAAGAGGCTGAGGAAGCAATCAAGAAGTTAAAAGCTAAATATGTACCTGAAAGCATTCTTAAAAAGCTAGAAGATCCTACATATCTAAAAGAAAAGGATTTGAAAAATGGGGATTCTACTATATTAGACGTAAAGCTTTCAGGCAAGGTTTCATATTCTAGTCAAAAAGTTAAGCCGACAAAAGTCCTAACCACAGATGAACTTGTAGATTTACTACGAAAAGGAACAAAACAAGATAAGATCCATACTGTGGAAAAGGGAGAAGTGCTAAGTGAAATAGCAAGTGACTACAATTTATCTACCCAAGATATTTTAGAATTAAACGATAATTTAAGTGAAAATGATGTCGTAAGTGTAGGGCAAGAAATAAATGTCACAGATTATCAATCTTACCTTGATGTTATCGTTGTAGAGGAACAGAAAGAAGAGAGTACAATAGAGTTCGAAACAGAAGTGAAAGAATCAGATGATATGTATAAAGGCGAACAAAACGTAAAGCAAGAAGGTCATGATGGAACGAAAGAAACCCAATATAAGATTACCAAAAAAAATGGTGAAGTTGTTCGTGAAGAAGTGTTAAGTGAGACGGTTACGAAAGAATCTCAAAAGAAAATCATTATCAAAGGTACGAAAGTAATTCCATCTCGTGGAACTGGAAATTTTGTCTGGCCTACGGTTGGTGGAGTCATCACTAGTAAACAAGGATGGAGATGGGGATCTCATCACAAAGGTATTGATATTGCAGGTGTGAGTGATCGTACCATAAAAGCATCTGATAATGGTGAAGTCGTTGAAGCTGGTAGAGATGGTGGGTATGGGAATAAAGTGGTCATCAATCACAATAATGGCTATAAAACCATTTATGCTCATATGTCTTCTATTAAAGTAAACGTGGGTCAAACCGTTCGGAAAGGCCAAGCTATCGGTGTAATGGGTTCTACAGGACATTCAACAGGAACTCACTTACATTTTGAAGTGTACAAAAATGGAAGTTTACAAAATCCATTAACATACGTAGGTAAATAATAGAAGTCTCTAGCAACTGCTAGAGGCTTTTTCTTTATAAGTAAAGAAGCATAAATATAAGGTTTGCTTAGCTCTAATGGAGGTGAACAAGGCACTCTGGGTGCTTGCGCCTTTCTTTATACCTAAAGTTATCTATTACTAGGTGGTTAGTAATATTTTTCTAATGAATGCAGCTATAGTAGAATAGAGTAGGTAAGCGAATAGTGATAGGTAGGAAAAAGACATTTATCGTAAAATACGTTAGAATAGAGTATTAGTAATATGGTTTCCGCATTACAATGAAAAAGTCCTTAATAGAGAGAGGGATCTTAATGAATTTTAAAATTTTAGTCGTAGATGATGAAAAACCTATAGCAGATATATTAAAATTTAACTTGGAAAAAGAAGGATATCAAGTTGTTTGTGCCTATGATGGAGATGAAGCAATCGAGCTTGCTTATCAGGAGCAACCAGATCTTATCCTTCTAGACATTATGCTTCCGAATAAGGATGGCATGGAAGTATGCCGTGAAATTCGTAAAAACCACAATATGCCGATAATTATGCTGACCGCTAAAGATTCAGAAATTGATAAGGTGCTAGGTTTGGAACTTGGGGCAGATGATTATGTCACCAAACCGTTTAATAACCGTGAGCTTATCGCTCGAGTGAAAGCAAATTTGAGAAGGCATCAAAATGAGCCTGAAGACCAATCAAAAGCTAGTAATGATATCAGGATTGGAAAGCTTGTCATCCATCCAGATGCTTACACCGTAACAAGAGACGGTGAGCAGATTGAACTAACACACCGTGAGTTTGAATTGCTTCATTATTTAGCAAGAAGTATTGGACAGGTTATGACAAGGGAACATCTTTTAGAAACCGTATGGGGATATGATTACTACGGAGATGTACGTACCGTGGACGTTACGGTTAGAAGACTTCGTGAAAAAATTGAGGAGAACCCAAGTACGCCGATGTGGATTGTTACAAGAAGAGGAGTCGGCTATTATTTAAGGAATCCTGAACAGGAGTAATTTTTATGAAGAAGGTTGGATTCTTTCAGTCCATACGTTTAAAACTTATTATTACGATAATCTTATTGCTCCTGTTTCCCATTCAGATCATAGGAGCTTATTTTTCTCAGCAGCTTGAAGAACAGTTGTTTAGTAATTTCAAAGAATCGATTGTGAAAAACACTCAGTATTTAAACTATCAACTGGAGCAGGCTTTTGCTAAGGAACGAAAAGAAGACGGTCCTACGCTACAAGAGGATATTCAATCGATTTTATCAGAGTTAAATTTTCCTGAGGAAATTACAGAGCTACAAGTCATCAATAATAAAAGTCGTGTAATCGGGACGAATAATCCTCTAGACCAGAGTATAGTAGGAAAACGATCAACACAGGCACGTGTGAATCGAACGTTGTTGATCGGTCGTGCAGACGAAAATGTTGTGTTTAACAAAGACACAGGCGACCGTACGCTTGTAATGACGTTTCCAATCTTCCAACAAAACAATCTAGAGCAAAAAGAAAACATAGTCGGAGTCATCTATCTAGAAGCTACTCTTGAGGGAGTGTATGAACAGCTTCAAGATATCAACCAAATTTTTGCGAATGGAACGTTCCTGGGAATATCCATTTCAGCTTTATTAGGTATCGTGATAGCGAGAACAATCACAAAGCCAATTACTGAAATGAGAAAGCAAGCTAAAATAATGGGGACTGGTGACTTCTCTCAAAAAGTTAATGTCTATGGCAGAGACGAGATTGGTCAATTAGCCATGTCTTTTAACGAACTGAATGACAAATTAAAGCTTTCTCAAGCCACAACAGAAGGGGAGCGGCGTAAGTTAAGCTCCGTTCTCGCCAACATGACAGAAGGTGTTATCGCTACTGATCATCGTGGGACAATTATTCTTATGAATGAGCCGGCATCTCGCCTAATAGGAAAGAGCTTTGAAAAAGTACAAGGTCAATCCTTATTAGATGTGCTACACATCCATGATCGCTTAGACGATATCTCTGAAATTCAGGATACAGGGTCTATCATTATTGACTTTAGTGAAGGCGATCAACAATTGCTGTTAAAAGCTAGCTTTTCGATGGTTCAATATGAAAACGAAGAAATGAATGGTTTTATTACTGTATTAAGTGACGTAACAGAACAAGAAAAACTGGAACGTGAACGACGCGAATTTGTTGCTAACGTTTCTCACGAATTAAGAACACCTTTAACTACCATGAGAAGTTATTTAGAAGCACTCACAGATGGCGCGTGGGAAGATAAAGAGATTGCCCCACGTTTCTTAGATGTAACGCAGAACGAAACAGAAAGAATGATTCGTTTAGTGAATGATTTATTACAGTTATCTAAAATGGATAACAAGGATTACCGCCTGAATAAGGAACAAGTTTATTTTAATAAGTTTTTTAAACATATTATTGATCGATTTGAATTCAATAAAGAAGACCATATTCAGTTTGTAAGAAACTTGCCAGATGAAGATGTTTGGGTATGGGCAGATAAAGATAAGATGACACAAGTAATGGATAATATCATCTCAAATGCCATTAAATATTCGCCAGAGGGTGGCACCATTACGTTTACGGCCGAGGTAAAACCCACTCAGCAAAAGCTTTATATCAAGATCTCGGATGAAGGTATGGGGATTCCGAAAGAAAACACCGAAAAAATCTTTGAGCGCTTCTATCGGGTAGATAAGGCTCGTTCCAGAAAATTAGGAGGGACAGGCTTAGGATTAGCGATTTCCAGGGAAATGATTGAAGCACATGAAGGGAATATTTGGGCAGAAAGTAAAGAAGGAGAAGGCACGACCATTCTGTTCACATTACCGCTCATGAATGACCAGCGGAGGGATGACGAATGACGGTGGAACATATTAAAACAATAGTGTTAAGTTCGCTCATCGCTACGAGTCTGCTACTGACTGTCGCTATTTGGAACTATCAGCCTAATTTAGACGAGCTTGGTGATGAAAATTTTATAGATGCTGCAACGAAGATTAATGGTCAACAGAAAACGATGAAAGAGATTGTGGAGCCGAAGCAGCTGATTTTCCATGAAAACAATCGTACTTTCTCTCTTTCATCCAGAACTGCCTCACTAGATTTATTCGAGGAAATGCGCACATGGCCTATGACAGACTTTGAAACGTTATCGAGTAATCAATTGGAACGGGAATCGAAAGTTGAGGTGATTTTTCCGACTGCTGTTCCATTAAACGTGTTAGCTAACACCTTATCCATCAATGAGGAAGAGGAGCTTCCTGAATATAATGTGAATCGTATGTTTATCGAGATATCAAATAACCAGTCTTCCACCTCTGTTTACTTTGTAACAGATGGAGAAGATCAAGTGATACGAGCTGTCATTCGACGAAATTTCGATGTGTATAAATCTTTGGATCAATATTTAGTGAATTCCTATGACCATGTCGATTATTTAACCATTGATGAGAAACGGGACAATCCTATTTATATCCCTGAGGGAGAAGTGACGTTACCCGTTTACACGTATACGACTACACCTATTAGCGTATCTCCATTAATCAATGTGTTATTTAATGACCCGAATATGGTTCGGCCCAACTCTTCAACATTTGGTCAATCGTATTATACGGATTCCACTAGGCAGTTACGTATTAATCAAGACCAAAAATATATGCGCTTTGTAAATCCATCCATATCAAATATAGACTCCCTTCCGCGTCAGGAAGTTCTAAAACAGAGCCTTGATTTTGTTAATGACCATAATGGATGGACGGATAATTACAAGCTATTTAACATTAACGATAGTGGCAGTACGATAGATTATCGAATCTTTAAGAAAGGCTATCCGGTGTTTGATGACAATAACCTGAGCCTGATTCAACAGACATGGGCAGAGCAAGAACTCTATGCCTACAATCGAGCAATGGTTCAATTTGCGACACTGATCGAAAGCGAGTCTCAACAAGTCACCCTTGCTTCAGGATCGGATGTGCTCGATTATTTGAATAAATCGATGAACCAATTTCCCCTTCTCATAGAGGACATTGCAATTGGATATAAAATGGAGGAAACCAATAAAGTCTCCCTCGTTTTGACACTAAAACCCGTCTGGTATATTAAAACAGTCGGAGGAGACTGGAAGCCGTTGAGTGAGGAAGGATTCAATGATCAAGGAGGCGTTCAATAATGCAATGGGGACAGATTAAAACGTTGTTTATTATTTGCTTCCTAATCTTAGATATCTTTTTAGCTCAACAGTTCATGCAGAAACAAAAACAATCGGAGTATGGTTTACTAGATGATTCCACTATTGAAGAGCAGCTTGAAGCGGAGGATATTACGCTCGGTGACTTGCCTAAGGAAAATGTAAAGCAAGCTTATATTTCTGCAAAGAGGCATACCTTTTCACTTCAAGAGCAAGAGGAACAAAAGGAAAAATTAGAGAATCAAGAATATGAGGTCTTTAATGGTGATATTCTTATCTCTACTTTCAAAGAACCGATTCCAATTGATTTAGAAGCTCCTGAACAAGACCTTGCAAGTAAAGTGAAAAATCAAGTGTTATATGGGGATCGTTACACGTTTTGGAGTTGGAATGAGAAATCACGTACGTTGTTATTTTTCCAAAATTATAAAGAGAAGCCGATTTATTTTAATGAGAATGCCATTATTATCGCGTTCCTAAACGAAGACAATGAATTGATTAGTTACGCTCAAACCATGCTGGACAACATTCATTCGACAGGTGAAGCACAGGAATTAATTAAACCAATTCATGCAGTGGAAACACTATATACACAAAATCAGCTATATAGTGGTGATCGGGTTAACGCTATGAATCTTGGTTATCATACGCTCGTGCCACTTGCCAATGGAGTTCAGGTATTTTCTCCGACATGGAAAATCAACGTAAATGAAAAACGTAATCACTTTGTAAATGGTGTGGAAGGTCAATTGATTTCCACCGATGAAAGTCAATTTGTAAATGAAACGATTAATAAGATATCTGAGCAGATAGAATCAATAAGTTGGAGTGGAGAGTGAAATGAGTTTGCATTTTAGCGTGTTAGCATCAGGAAGTACAGGAAATGCCTTTTATGTAGGTACGGAAAATCAAAAGTTGTTAGTGGATGCGGGCTTATCAGGTAAACAAATGGAACGACTGCTATCAGAGGTACAAATCGATCCTAATGAGCTAGATGGCATCTTAGTCACACATGAACACAGCGATCACATAAAAGGCCTTGGAATCATGGCACGCAGATATCATTTGCCGATTTATGCAAATGAAAAAACGTGGAGGGCTATGGAGGGCTATATAGGGAAGGTTTCATTGGATCAGAAATTTGATTTCCCGATGTCCTCGGTACAAACATTTGGAGATTTGGATATTGAATCATTTGGGGTATCTCATGACGCTGCTGAGCCGATGTTTTTTGTGTTTAGAAATGGAGGCAAAAAAGTAGCCCTAGTAACGGACTTAGGCTATGTTTCTGAACGTATTAAGAAGACTGTGGAAAATGCGGATGCATTTATTTTTGAATCCAATCATGACGTTGAAATGCTTCGTATGGGCCGATACCCATGGAACATCAAACGTAGAATTTTAGGAGATAAAGGTCATGTCTCCAATGAGGATTGTGCAATTGCCCTTACAGATATTATTGGAAATGATACAAAGCGTATTTATTTAGCCCATTTAAGTCAAGATAATAACATGAAAGATCTGGCTAGAATGTCTGTACAGAATATGTTAAAGGATAGAGGTGTACCGATTGGGGAATCGATTCATTTATATGACACAGACCCAACTTCAGCTACACCCATCTATACGCCTTAAGATGTTTTAGTTCGATCTATTCGAGGTAACAGTCAATATAATTCAGTAAGGAGAGAACCCTTTTCTGTTAATAGCGACTGGATTGAAGAATAGAAAGGATTGGTGAGGGAATCAATGGGATATTATGACGATCACGCATCTTCTAGAAATCGACATAAGCGTCCTGGTTGGATTGCACCGACGGTTGTAGGGCTTATACTCGGCTCAGTACTTATTATCTTAGCTTTACCAGCATTAATTCAATCGAATATTTTGCCGTATGACGTTAGCATTCAAAACAACGAAGAGCCTCAAGGGGATGAGGGCCAGAATGTACAAGCGGATGAAGGTACCTCAACTCCTCAAAATGTTAACGTAGATGTCACTACGCAAGTAACAGAAGTCGTGCAGGATGTTCAAGAAACAGTTGTTGGCGTCGTAAACATACAAAGTAGTAGTTCTGATTTCTTTTCACAGCAAGAAGGATCTCAAACAGGAACGGGTTCTGGTGTGATCTATAAAAAAGAAAAAGGTAGTGCCTATGTCGTAACCAATCATCACGTTGTGCAAGGAGCATCAGCAATAGAAATAGCTCTCATTGATGGTTCAAGAATTGAAGCGACGAAACTTGGAAGCGATCCATATACGGATTTAGCTGTCTTGAAGGTTGACGGATCGAAAGTAAACAAAGCCATATCTCTAGGAGACTCCTCTAATGTGAAAGTGGGCGAATCAGCATTGGCGATAGGAAACCCACTAGGACTAATGTTTGCTGGTTCTGTTACGAAAGGCATTATTAGTGGGAAGCAACGGGCTATTCCTCAAGATCTTAATGGAGATGGTCGAATGGATTGGCAAGCAGAGGTTATTCAAACCGATGCAGCTATTAATCCTGGTAATAGTGGCGGTGCTTTAATCAATATTAAAGGACAACTTATCGGGATTAATTCCATGAAAATCGCTAAATCAGCTGTAGAAGGCATTGGATTTGCCATTCCTATTGATTTGGCTAAACCAATCATCGATAACCTTGAAAATGATGGTGAGGTCACTCGTCCATATATGGGTATTGAAGCGTATTCTTTATCTGAATTAACGAGCAACCAATGGAGAAGCACACTAGAACTACCAGAAGAAGTGGAGGCTGGAGTATTTATCAAAGGAATTGAACCAACATCTCCAGCAGATCAAGCGGGATTGGAACAATATGATGTCATCACTAAGCTTGATGATACAAAAGTAACCAATATCGTGGATCTCAGAAAACATCTTTATGAGAAAAAGAAGGTCGGCGAGAAAATGAGTATTACATTCTATCGCAAAGGTGAAAAGAAAGAAACAACTATGGAATTAGCTTCACAAAGTTATTAGAATAAAAGCAGAGGTATATACCTCTGCTTTTTATTATGCGGATAGATAAATATAGAATAGGTAAATAAAGCACTAATCATAGCTAAAAAAGGAGTGATTGAAATGAAACTGTATGTTTGTCAGGAGCATGTGGACAAGGCAATGGATGTTGTTGTAGATGAATATGAAACATTTCCTAGATTAGAACCAGTTGATGAAGAAAAAAGTTTATCCACAGCCTGTGAATATTGTGGGGAGCGTTCTATATATATGGTAGCGAACATTGGTTCTTCTACCATATAAGGAAGTCAGTTTGTGAATATGTGGATAACTTTGTGTATAACCTGTTTACAAAAGCTGAAAAGTTGTGAATACAGCAGTGGTTGAAGTATCTGTGGATAATTGTGTGAATAAATGCATTTTTCTAAATGTAGCAACGATTCAACCTAGTAGATGTGGATAAATGAATTGTTCTTTAATCTTACAAGGAATGGTGTGGAAGAAAGTCTAACTCCATTAAGATTGTATTAAAAGTAATGAAAGGATAAATTATATAAAATACCACAGTCCTTGGTAACTGTGGTATTTGTTTGTATGGAAACAAATAATCTTATAACGTAAATACTCTTGAGGCTACATCCTCAGGGTCTTAAGCCTGTATGAATTTGAGTTATTCATTTTATGTTATTTCAATACTCTAATCTGTTCTGGTAGATCTATGGTATCTAGCTCACGTAAATCCTCATTAACCATATCTTGTTCTCTTATATCTTGGGAATGATGAGGTAACAAGGTTTCCCATACTTTTGGCAAAGGCACCCCCATGATATTACGGTATGTATTAATTGGGGTTTCCGCATCCCATTTTTCTAGTAACCGTAAATAATGAAACGTGTCATCAAGGGATTGTTCTAGAATTTTCTCGATTTGAAATAGTGTTCCATCCATATCAAAGATTACTGTTTGAGGCATTTTATTTTCTCCCTTTTGTTGAAGTACTCCAAAGTTTACCAGAGGCGGGGAGTTAAGGTAACCACTATAATTCATAAAGAAAGTGCTGACCCTGAGGGTCAGCACTTTTTATTTTAGTATAGGAATTTATAAAAATGTTTGTGTATTACTTTATACGTTATAGAGGCCACGTCCAGCTCCAGCGCCCAGCGATTAGTAAACTTCCTGCACCTCCTCCTTACGATAAGTCAACATCCAATCGTTACCGCTCTTCGTGTTTCCTTTATCTCATACGGAGCCGCCAGTTGCCAGTTTTTTCGTCGCTAAACGGGCACTTGCGCTTTTGCCACATCCAGCCCCAGCGCCCAGCGACTAGTAACCTCCTTACAATAAGTCCACATCGGATCGCTTGCGCTCTCTGTGTTTCCTTTATCTCAAAAGTATTTAGAGGAGGTTCGATTAAGACCGCTGCATCACGCAGCAACATCGAACCAACCCACTTCCTGTGGGCAGCAGTTTGTACGTCGCTAAAACGGGCACTTGCGCTTTTGTTATTTCTCCACATCTGATGGTTTTACTTCTTCTCCATTTTTGCCAGTGAAGCGTAGCCCCCAACCTGTTAGGGCTGAAATGAGCATGACCAATAACAAGAACCATCCTTGAAATACATAAGGAACAACTTCTGTTGGGCCTGCGATTGGAAGGAAAGGGAAATCTTCTTTTGCCCCTTTGATTGTTGCCCATGCTAGAAGGACTCCTCCGCTCCATGGGAATATGTATCCGAGTGAAGAGGATACTGTATCAAGGAAGTTTGCTCGTCGGTACGGGTGAATATTGAATTCTTTTCCTAATTTACGGACGAATGGACCTGCTGTAATTTCAGCGGCTGTATTAATCGTAATAAAAATATTTAAAAAAGCAACGATGCTGAAAATCGATAGCTCAGCTCTTTTCACAACACCATTGATAATCTTCATGAAAAAGTCCTTAATGGCCTCCATCGTACCAGCAACTTCCATTAGATGGGCTGCGGCCAGTATGAATAAGATTAATATGGCCATATTGAAATAGCCACCAATCCCATTCATTAGTGCCCCTCCAATAGCAGCTTCCCCAGCATCATTACGATAAATATGAATAACCTTTGTTAGTGGGGTTCCTTTCGCAAAAATAACGATAATTGATGCGACAATGCCTAAGGTCAAGGACGTTAACAAATGTCTGCCCGATAAAGCTAGATACAATACGAGAACAAAAGGAACTAACATAATAAGTCCTGTAGGTGATACTTCACTTTGGAGTTGTTGGAGTGCATCTTGATTCGCAATTCCTTGTCCGCCACCTCCAAAGACAATGAATAATAATAAAGCTGGGATAGCGGCAGAAATGGAATATTTAAACCGTGACTTCACCACTCCAGGTACATCAGCTTCTTGCGTTGTTGCTGAAACAATAGTGGTATCAGAAACAGGCGCTAGGTTATCACCAAAAACAGCACCACTAAGAATGGCTGCTAACAATACAACTGGATCAGCCCCGAGAATAACTCCAGCTGGATACATTAAAATACCGAATGTCGCAACGGTTCCATATCCTGTACCGACTGCTGTAGAAAATACAGCTGCGAGTAAGAAAGTCAGTCCTACAACTAAACCGCCTTCTAGACCAGTTTGGAATCCAAACCAAATCAGTCCATCTACTAAGCCACCTGCAGCTAACAGCTTGGCAAACATACCAGCCCAAAACCAGGCAATGACAGCAATGACGCCAATGGGTTGAGCCATTCCAGCTACTAGTGCTTGTGCGTAGTCCTTCCATAATGATTTACAGAAGAAAAGACCTATGGCAACACCGATAACCATACCTAATACGAGTGCTTCTTCTGTAACAAGCTTCATCACACTTAGTGTTATTGCCCAAATAATAAAGAAAATGAGCGGGAGGGTAGAAGTGAACGATCCTCCGTAAAATTCTAGATGCTTAATTTCTTTTTGTCCGACAGCTTCTGATGCTTCTTTTTGTTGTTGTTTTTCTTGATCGTCCATAAGTTACCTCCTGGCTAATAGTAAATATCTCTTTTGATTAAACAGATACGTTATATTGTAGATTGTTAACCATAGCATTTCAACAAAGAAAAACTTTATTGTTTTCTAGCCACGCCTGATGATTTGGCAGCCTCTATGACAGCATCCCGAATTGCTGGTACTATATTTTCATTAAATACACTAGGGATAATATAATCTTCATTTAACTCTTCCGTATCGATGGTAGAGGCAATGGCTTTTGCTGCGGCTAGTTTCATGTCTTCGTTGATATCGGAAGCCCTACAGTCCAAGGCCCCTCGGAAGATACCGGGAAAACATAGCACGTTGTTTACTTGATTCGGATAATCGGAACGACCCGTTGCCATCACTTTGGCATAAGGTTTCGCTTCGTCTGGTGTAATTTCAGGGTGAGGATTGGCTAATGCAAAAACAATTGGATCTTTTGCCATCTGTTTCACATCGTTTTGAGTTAAGATACCTGGAGCGGAGACACCAATAAATACATCTGCTTTATGAATGACATCATACAATTCCCCTGTTTCATCATGGGGATTCGTTTTTTGGGCTATGGAATTCCAGCTCTCATTGTTATAGGTTTGTTTTCTTGTGAGAGCTCCTTCAATATCTACCCCAATTACATTCTTCCCTCCAGCTTTTAATACCATATTTGTAATGGCAATCCCCGCCGCGCCTATCCCACAAATAACGATTTTGCACTCTTCCATCTTTTTATCGACAAGCTTTAATGCATTTAATAGGCCTGCAAGTGCAACAATCGCTGTACCATGCTGGTCATCATGAAATACCGGAATATTTAATTCCTTTTTCAATTGCTGTTCTATATCAAAACATTGAGGAGAGGCGATGTCCTCTAGATTAATCCCCCCAAATGATGGACTTAAGGCTTTGATTAATTTGATGGTGTCCTCGGCAGATTGGGGTTCTATACATATAGGAAAAGCATCTACATTTGCAAATTGCTTAAATAGCATCGCTTTTCCTTCCATGACTGGCATAGCAGCTTCGGGTTTAATATTTCCAAGTCCTAATACTGCCGTTCCGTCAGAAATGACAGCCACACTATTCTTTTTGATAGTGAATTGGTAAGCTAAGTCAGGGTCTTCATCAATAGCTTCGCATACTCTTGCAACCTCTGGTGTATAGACTCTCGACATCTCTTCTCTATTATCTACTTCTACTTTGGACTTAACATGTATTTTTCCACCTGAGTGAATAAGGAAGGTACGGTCCGACGTATGCTTAATCGTAACACCTGGCAATTGTTCAAGAGAATGGATGATGCGTTGTTGTTTAGTTTCGTCATTCACATTAATGGATATATCACGAACGGTAGTGCTTTTTTCTTCTTTAATGACATCGATGGCTACAATATCTCCTCCTGCATTACTAACAATCGTAGCAATTTCTCCAAATGAGGTTTTCTCTTTTATCATTTCTAAACGAAGAATAATACTCATAGTTGCTTTCGACATAGCGCTAACTTCCTTTCCACTTTTCTCATTCATTACGTTTAGAATCCCACAGCTTGAAAGAAATATGAGCAAAGCTTGTAGTCCGTTACATAAGAAGGGAGAAAAAAACACACATTATGTGTAATAACTTTTTTCTCGGAGGAATGGCTTATGACAGTAGAACAGCATAAGGTGGAAGCAGATATCTCCACTCATGGAAAAAATCCATACGAAATCGTACAAGAACTTTTAAAAGAATCCGTAAGTGGGCTAGGGTTAGACGAAAGCATCTATCAAATCCTAAAAAAACCTATGAGATTGTTAGAGGTGTCAATACCGATTCGAAAAGATAACGGGGATATTGTGAACTATACAGGCTATCGTTCCCAGCATCTTGATATCTTAGGTCCTACAAAAGGGGGCATTCGGTTTCATCCAGATGTTAATATTGATGAGGTGCGAGCATTATCCATATGGATGTCTATGAAATCCGCTATTATTCAATTGCCACTAGGTGGAGGAAAAGGTGGAGTCATCGTAAATCCAAATGATTTAAATGAGCGTGAGCTTGAAGAATTAAGCAGAAGCTATATTCGGAAGATTACCCCGATTATTGGACCAAAAAAAGATATTCCAGCCCCTGATATGAACACTACACCAGAAATCATGGCGTGGATGATCGATGAATATGACAAATTAAATGGCTATAATATCCCTGGTTTGATTACAGGTAAACCAATTATTATTGGAGGATCTCAAGGGAGATTAGAGGCAACGGGAAGAGGTGTAGTGATTACGATACGCGAAGCAGCTAATGCGATTAACCTAGATTTATCACAAGCAACGGCAGCGATACAAGGCTTCGGTAATGTTGGGAGCGCTACGGCACATTTTCTGCATGAAAGTGGTGTGAAGGTTGTTGCAATTACAGATGCATCAGGTGGAATTTATAATGAAAATGGAATAAACATCCCTGAGCTTTCTGAATTTGTAGCAGAAGGAAATGTTATTGCCGATTATGAAAAATGTGAATCTATTTCCAATGAAAAGATGTTTGCCTTGCCCGTTGATATTCTGATTCCGGCAGCCATTGAAAATCAAATTACAAAAGAAACAGCACCTACCATTCAAGCAAAAATTGTAGCAGAAGCAGCTAATGGACCGTCAACCCCTGAAGGCAATGATATTTTAGAGGAAAAAGGAGTCTTTATTATTCCTGATATCCTTTGTAATGCGGGTGGAGTAACCGTTTCTTATTTTGAATGGGTACAGAATACAATGAATTATTACTGGAAAGAAGAAAAAGTAAATAGGGAACTAGAAGAGAAAATGATTGGTGCATTCAAGCGCGTGTATAAAATGAAAGAGGAGAAGAAGAGCGGAATGCGCCAAGCAGCCTATATGGTCGGTATTAAACACCTTGTCCTTGCTCTACAAGCTAGAGGCTGGATTAAAAACGGGGATTTATCGAAAATGTAGAATGAAAGCGGAAGCGCCCGTTTAGTGACGTACAAACTGTACATGAGGTTAGAGGAGGTTCGATTAAAACCGTTGCATAACGCAGCAACATCGAACCAACCTACGTCGTGTAGGTCGAAAGGATACATGGAGAGCGGTGCGATTCGATGTTAACTTATCATAAGGAGGAGTAGAAAGTTTGCTGGGCGTTGGAGCTGGACGTGGATATAAAGCTATATAAAAACAAACATTTCTATAATTTCTAATACAAAACACAAAAAGGAAGCGAAATCAGACGCTTCCTTTTTGTATGGTCTCCTGTTATGGTTTTAGTATCATCAAAATAAAGAGAAGAACACCTAAGGTTGATGCTACATAGAACCACGTGTTGACACTCTTTAAAAGTTGTTCTTGTTTTAAAGGGAGTGCGGTTGCCTGTTTATTTTCCTCCAAGTTGACCCAATAATGTACTCTTCTTGATTTTGGCGTTACCATAGCTATGACGATGATTTGAATGAGAATATAGAGAATGAGGGACCCAACTAACCAAACTTGCATAAACGAGCCATAATCACCAAGCCATATGAGTAATAAGCCTGACACCACAGCGATGGTCCCACCAATCTTAGGGAAGTACTCAAGCTTTTTGCCTAATGCAAGTGACTCGCGCAATTGAGCAGATGTTTGATCAGGATGTACAAGAACGTGCGCAAAAAACGTAGGACCAACACCAACAATGGCAGATAGCACATGAATGAGCACTAATAATGACAAGCGAGTTCCTCCCTTTTAAGAAGTGCAAAAGTATAAGCTTTGGAGCTTACATCCAGCGCCCAGCAACTAGTATGCTTCCTTCGTCTCCGTACGATAAGTCAATATCGAATCACGCATGTTTTCGTGTTTCCTTTATCTCCTACGGAATCAGGTGAAGGAGGTTCGATTAAAGCCGCTGCATCACGCACCAACATTAAACCAACCTACGTCGTGTAGGCCGCAGCATATACGTTCCCCCAGGGCGCTTGCGCCTTTCAAGAGTAATGCACTTCCTATATCTATGAGGGAAAAAGAAAGAAATAACCCACTATACATAAAAAGGAGAACGATTTTATGAAGATTTCTATTATCTCCGTTGGCAAGTTAAAAGAAAAATACTTAAAACAAGGTATTGATGAATACATCAAACGAATGGGCCCATATGCAAAAGTCGATATCCAGGAAGTTTCGGATGAAAAAGCACCAGAAAACCTTAGTGAAGCCCAAATGGAAGAAGTGAAGCAAAAGGAAGGCGAACGCATTTTAAGCAAAATTGGAGCGGATACATACGTCATCACATTAGAGATTGAAGGCAAGAAGATTACATCAGAAAAATTAGCCGAACAACTCGATCAGCTAGCAACATATGGAAACAGTAAAATCGCCTTTGTCATTGGTGGATCCCTTGGCATTAGCGAAGGTGTTCAGAAACGCTCCGATTTTGCATTAAGCTTTTCGAAGATGACGTTCCCCCATCAAATGATGCGGTTGATGTTGTTGGAGCAGGTGTATCGAGCGTTTCGAATTATGCGTGGGGAACCCTACCATAAATAGAGGCGGTTTTTTATCTTGTGTTGGAAAAAGTATTAAATAAAAGGTAAGTATCAAAGATATGGTTCTATATTCTAGCGACAATACCTAAACAAAGCCTTTTCGCCTACAAAGGGCTTTTTTTAAATTTTCTTTAACTAACATTGATGAAGAAACGCTGAAAAAAGATGTTAAAAAGAAAATTGAGATTAACTATGGACCCTTTGAGTATAGTTACTAAAAAAATATATCGTTCAAAATTCCAAAAAACCATTAATGAGTACAGATAACTCACTTATTAGACCATTAGGTGTAAATGTTTCGAAGGTACTAAACTATCTTTCAGAATGAGGATATGTTGATCAAAGGTAGGTTTAAAGGGGATTTCCGTATCCATCTGAAGGAAATGGTCAACGTCATAGAGGATTTACTGAAAAATAAGAAGTTACAAAATAAAGATAGAACAGTATTTTGTAACTAACAATAGATAGATATTTGTTATAGTTTAATAATCACTTAAGTACAAACTAAAAGGTTACTTTATGGATATAGTAGTACTTTATAACCGCTTTCCTTTCAATGCCAAACTGTAAAAATAATTGTTATGAATGTGAAAGCGGTTTATAATTGATGGGAAAAGCGTTACTCCGTGTATTGATTTAAAATGAAAACGGAATATAGGAAATGTTAACTATCGTCCTCTAGATCTTATATTAGAATTCATTCCTCTGTAAGAGTTACTTTAACATGGAGGGACGCTGGAGAGCATTGTGTTATAAATAAAAGCAAGTCTTTTATTTATCCATTGGACATTTGATCTTTTAAAAGGGGAGAAATTGTTATCGAAAATGGCGATTTTTTTCGGAACATTATAGACGAATATCTTCTTAATCAAATAATGTTACATATGCAGTTAATAGTAGCAATATTTAGAATCGATATAATCAAAGTGAAATGAGTAAGTTGAAGGAGAGGTACTATGCGCCGGTTATTGAGACAATTATTAAAGTCATTCACCAGGAATATAAAAGGAGTCATGATAATGGCTTTTTTTTTAATCTTCGTGATGATGGTGCTCATCGGTACCATTTCCTTCACCGGGATGGAACGATTGAGTAGGGTAAATCATATGGCCAGCGCTTCATACAATGTACTCATGCTAATGAATTCGATTGAAGAATCGATCAACAAGGTGGAGCTTGAGATTTGGGATCATTTCTCAGGAAACGGATGGAAAAGCTATGTAGAGACAAGCCATGGGGCTAATGCTAAGTTCAATATGGATGATCAACAGCTTAACGCGTCAATGTACTCTATTGGAACGTTGCCTTGGTCTGTTCAAGTCATGCAAGGTTCTTTTACTCTCAATCAGAAAAAGCATTACAAGCTGATATTTGATGCAAAGTCAACAACGACTCGGCCAATCCAAGTGCTGTTTGAGAACAGTATATACTACAACAAGTATCAAGTTGCCACCGTCAATTTGATGAATGATATGAAGCAATACACCATAAGGTTCCAAATGCAAAACCCTACGGATCAGCTGGTCCATATTGTCTTCGGCTTTGGACAATTACCTGAAATGCAGTTAAATGATAGACATCGCATAATCATTGATAATGTAACGTTAATCGAGGAGGAAACAGGCAAAGAGTTGCTTAATAACGGTGAATTTGCTTCAAAAAATGTACAGTTAATCCTAGAACAAACACAAAATGATTTTAAGCAATCGATTCGTTCCATCCAAGACAGTATATCAGATCGTCCTCCGCAAAAAGAGTTAGTCAATCAGTTGAACAAAACTCTCGATCAATGGCTTCAGGAAAATAACCAGATGATCAAGGAATTGAATATGGCCATGGCATCTAGCGGTAACCTGAATGCCGATCAGGAACTGCAATCGTTCGCATCAATAACGGAGGCAACGAAATCAGAGATAACTCAATTGATTAATCAGATTAATGAAATGGAAAAACAGTATTTGTACAATAAAAAGCAGGAAGTAGTATCAATCAAACGATTGGTGTACGGAAGCTTGGTCATTGTTGTTGGTATCTCAATCATCCTATCATTATTCATCTATCTTTATTTCAATAGAACCATAATTAGACCAATTCGGTGGACGTCGGATTGGCTGAAGCAGATGGCAGAGGATGATGATAGCAATATGACAAGAAGAGATGACTTAAAAGAGAGTAAAGTTCATTTGGCCATCAGTGAAATACGCCAACTTTACTATCATATGATCGATTATCACAAGTTGCTCTCCGATCAGGTTCAAATTGACGGTTTGACAGGGTTAATGAATAGAAGGGCGTTCGATCAAGTGATTGCGGATTGGTTCGACAAAAAATTGCCATTCTCGCTCATCTTGATAGACATCGATCATTTTAAAAACATCAACGATACCTATGGGCATCTCATAGGCGATGAAGTACTCAAACAATTAGCACAGCACTTATGCGCAATCACTAACGATAGAACCTTAAGTTTCCGCTATGGAGGAGAAGAATTCGGGTTATTGATTCGCGAGCAAGATGTGGGGGAAGCGTATGTCATTGCTGAATGCTTGCGACATAAAGTTGCTGAAGTTCAAGGTCCGACAGGGGTTTCTATAACAATCTCGATTGGAATAGCCCAGTATCAAACAGCAGATGATTCTTCGATCCCAATAATCGAACGTACTGACACTGCATTGTATCAATCTAAACTGAATGGGAGAAACCGAACGACCGTGTTTGACTTTGACAAGGATTAGAGAAGCATTTACCCAAATTAAACTTTATCAAGATCACATTCATTATGCTAGTTTGTTTACTAATGGAAAACTAAAAAAATACAACATACCTGATGATAAATGGGTAGAATGGGACATACAAAGAATAAGTTACTAATATTCAAATAATGTAAGTCTTAAATTCACTAACTTAGAAACATCCTATGAAAAGCGAAAAGAAATCCTAAGGGATAAACTGAAATCAGTATTAAATAAGGTCTACGGCATGTATAAGGAATAATGTCTTTATAGAAGGTATTATTCTTTTTTATAAAGACGTATCTCCTGGCTGAAGCGTTCCCCGCGGAAGGCGAGTTTTTGCAACGCCATATTAGCACTCATCTTGTAAAGGAAGTTGAAGACAACCAATATCAGTTACTGCAGAATTTCTCTCAACTACGAAAAAAAAAGCAACAAAAAAGTACACGGAAAGAACCTTTATAAAAAACAGCTAGTATTTTAGGTGCGGGGAGCCGTACCATAAGTAACTGTAAAACATTGAGAAAATTATGTACACAGTTAAGCACGCAGAAAAAAACATCGACTCTATTCATCGGCAACAGAGGACAATTACATGATTTAATAATATAGAATCAAGAAAAGGGGGAAATATTAAATGAAACAACGAAGCTTAGGGAACACCGGAATACAAGTATCGGAGGTTGGGTTTGGTGCTTGGCAATTAGGTAACGAGAAAGACTGGGGAAAGATGACAGAGAATGAAGCGATTTCTTTGGTACATACAGCCATGGATTCTGGATGCAATTTCTTTGATACAGCTCCTAATTATGGAGATGGTAAAAGTGAAGAACTTCTTGGCAAAGCCTTTAAAGGAAAAAGGGACCAGGTGGTCATTAGCAGCAAGTGCGGACACCATCCAAATGATGAACAAAACTTTGAACCTAGCAAATTAATATTATCAGTGGAAGAGAGTCTACGAAGGTTAAATACAGATTATCTTGATAGTCTTCTCCTACATAATCCTCCCTTCTCCACTCTTGATGGAAACAGTCATCAGTTTGAAGTGTTGAGAAAATTGAAAGAGCAGGGGAAAATCAGAGCCTTTGGAGCTTCAGTTGATACTGGCAAAGAGATGTTTGAACTATTAAATCAAACACAAAGTCAGATTATTGAGGTTATGTTTAATCTATTTCATCAAGAACCAGCTGCCGCAATAAAATCAGCGCAAAGCCAAGGGGTTGGAGTTATTGCCAAAGTACCCCTAGACTCAGGGTGGCTTACCGGTAAATATGATGCAAACAGTACATTTAATGGGATTAGAAGCAGGTGGAGTGTAGAAGAAATTGAACGAAGAGGGGAGCTAGTAGAAAAAGTTCGTCGTATTTTAAAAACTGATGATATCTCTATGGTACACGGAGCTCTACAATTTATCCTTTCTTATAGCGAAGTTTCTACCGTTATCCCTGGAGCAAGAGATATACAACAGTTCAACCAAAATAGATCTGCATCGCAAGGCAGATTATCAAAAGAGTTGATAAATGAATTAAAAGGTCTTTGGGAAGAAGAAATTAAGGATAACAAGTTAACATGGTAATTCAATGAAGCAGAATTGGCTGATTGCTAAGGTTGAGTGAAGAATGCTGGAGCAGGTATATCGGGCGTTTTGGATTTTGCAGGGGGGACGTATCATAAATAGAGTCAAAAAATGTTGAAATTAAGCACGGGGAAGGCTCTCTTACTCCACATAAGTAGAAGAACCGTCATACCAGCTTTATTGCATCATTTTTTGCTTATCAAAAAGAGAGAAAAGCCCAAGCAGCTCTTCTCTCCTGTGAAAATCTAAAAGTGATTCAAACGAAACAGGGGTTTTACTTACGTAACAGAAAAACCTTTCTCTTCTTTTACTCCATCTTGCTCTGTAAACTCATCAAGCAGAGCGCGTACTTCATCGGTGGATTCTGTCTCCATCAGTCGATTCCTTAATTGACCCGCTCCATGGAATCCGCGGACATAGATCTTAAAGAAGCGGCGAAGTGGTTTGAAGAGACGCGGCTCTAGTTCTTCAGAATACTTATCATGAAGGTCTAGTTGTAGACGCAGAAGATCGAGCAGTTCTTCACTGGTATGCTCTTTCTTCTCTGTTTCGAAGGCGAACGGATTATGGAAGATTCCTCGTCCAATCATCACACCATCTACGCCATATTTTTCTACGAGTTCAAGCCCCTTTTGACGGTCAGGGATATCCCCATTGATTGTTAGAAGCGTATCAGGAGCCACTTCGTCACGAAGTTTCTTGATCTCCGGAATCAGCTCCCAGTGAGCATCAACGTTACTCATCTCTTTTTTCGTGCGGAGGTGAATGGAAAGATTGACAATATCCTGTTCCAAGAGGTGCTTCAGCCAGTCGTGCCATTCCTCTACTTCCGTATAGCCGAGACGAGTCTTTACGCTTACGGGAAGTCCTCCTGCTTTGGCTGCTTGGATGATATCTGCTGCAACATCTGGACGACGGATTAGCCCACATCCTTTTCCTTTCGTTGCGACATTCGGTGCAGGGCAACCCATATTGATATCGATTCCGCGATATCCCATTTCGGCCATGCCAATACTCATTTGTCGGAAGTATTCCGGTTTATCTCCCCAAATGTGAGCGACAATTGGCTGTTCATCCTCTGTGAACGTCAGACGTCCCCGTAAGCTATCTCTCCCTTTTGGATGGCAGTAGCTTTCCGTATTCGCAAACTCTGTGAAAAACACGTCAGGTCTCGCTGCTTCACTCACGACATGACGAAAAACGACATCCGTCACGGCTTCCATCGGTGCCAGAACAAAAAACGGTCGCGGCAACTCATGCCAAAAATTATCTTTCATAGTATATCTGAACCCTTTCCTTAAGGGAAATCACATTCCCAAAATTAAAAAGAAAAATGTTTTTATTATATCCATCATTAGATGGTCTCGATTTCATCATTATACACTTTAATAGTATTCAACGAAAAGTGCAAGGGAACGATTCTTCTCTCAGTTAAATACATAATTGCCTATAATAGTAAAATTTTATGAAATTATGTTCACAAGTTTTTTTAGTCTATAGAAAAAAATGATACACTAGTAGTAGATTGAAAAATAATTAGAAAAGGTATATCTTTATGGCAATTCTTGTTCAGAGGATGTCTGAATAGGAACACCGTATCTTTTCTGTAATGTATAGGGAGAATGAAGAGCACATGAGTAAAAACTACACGAGAACAGATGCCATTTTAATAGGTGCTGGAATTATGAGTGCAACGTTAGGGTCATTGTTGAAAGAGTTGGCCCCAGATTGGAACATTCGCGTGTTTGAGAAGTTGGATAGTGCAGGCAAGGAAAGCTCGAACGTATGGAATAATGCCGGAACCGGACACGCTGCTCTATGTGAATTGAATTACACACAAGAAAAATCAGATGGATCAATTGATATGAGCAAAGCAATTAAGGTAAATGAGCAGTTCCAGGTATCTCAACAATTTTGGTCTTATTTGGTAAACAATAAGCTTATTGGGTATCCAAGTGACTTTATCATGCCTTTACCTCACATGAGTTTTGTACAAGGGAAGCAAAATGTAGAGTTCTTGAGAAAGCGTTACCAAACGATGTCGAACCACCCTTTGTTTCGAGATATGGAGTTTTCTGATGATCAAGAGCAACTGAAGAAGTGGATTCCGCTTATGATGGAAGACAGAGATCCAAATGAGCCGATTGCGGCAACCAAAGTTGATTCAGGAACCGATGTCAACTTCGGGGACCTTACTAGTAAAATGTTTGATCATCTAGAATATAGTGACGTCGAGGTCAACTACAGACATAGTGTTGAAGATATTAAACAAAAAAGCGATGGAACTTGGGAAGTCAAGGTGCACGACAACGAAAATGGAAAGATTGAATACCATATAACAGATTTCGTATTTATCGGTGGTGGAGGCGGTAGTCTTCATCTTCTGCAAAAAACTGGAATTCCTGACTCGAAACATATCGGCGGATTCCCTGTTAGTGGATTATTTATGGTATGTAACAATCAGGAAGTAATCGACCGACACCATGCGAAGGTGTATGGAAAAGCGAAGGTTGGAGCACCTCCGATGTCTGTACCTCACCTTGATACAAGATTTATTGATCAAAAGAAATCGTTACTGTTTGGGCCGTTTGCCGGCTTTTCACCAAAGTTTTTGAAAACCGGTTCACTTCTTGATTTATTTACATCGGTAAAATCGGATAATGTGTTTACGATGTCAGCCGCAGGTGTAAAAAATGCGTCTCTAACAAAATATTTGATTCAGCAAGTGATATCCTCCAAAGAAAAACGGATGGAAGACTTACGTGAGTTTATTCCAGATGCAAAGAGCGATGATTGGGATTTAGTCACAGCTGGTCAACGTGTACAAGTGATTAAAGATACAGAGAACGGTGGGAAAGGAACGCTTCAATTTGGTACGGAAGTTGTCCATTCGTCGGATGGTTCAGTAGCTGCATTACTAGGGGCATCTCCAGGTGCTTCGACTGCCGTGCAAGTTATGCTTGAGGTAATCGAGAAGTGTTTTCCAGAACACTTGAAGGATTGGGAGCCGAAAATTAAAGAAATGATTCCTTCTTATGGTCTTTCCCTAGCCGAAAACCCAGAGCTTCTTAAAGAGATTCATAAATCTACGTCCCAGACTCTAGGGCTATACGAAAACCAACAAGAAACGGTTTTTAGTTAATGCACCTAAACATTACTAGTAAAAAGTTATAACGCCAAAGAACCTTTAATCTAGTTTAGATTGAAGGTTCTTTTTTGCTTGTATAACCCCCTATCTTTGGGACTGTATGGCATTTAAATTAATAACCAAATACACTTTTCCTTTCCGTTGTTTAAGAACACCAGACGACAATTCGATAAGGGGTCGTTTGGGCGGGAATACTTTTTGTACTAGGCCCGTAGATCACAATGAGATTTCGGTTTGAAGGGTCCTTTGTAAATGGTTGACCATTCGCTAGCATCATTTGTGTATAGGGAGATAAGTTTAATCGTAACTGTCCATCACTACTGACGAGCTGGCTGTTAAAGTAATCTACTTTGACGTTTTGATAAGCACTTTCCTTTACCATAACAAGGGCGCGATATTGAGGTGGGTATATAAGCGGAGTAGGTGCATTTCTATCATAATATCCAGTTACTTGATCACCTACTGAGACAATAGCATGATCTACAAAATAGGTGGTGGGTGAAATCACGAAATTAACCATCGCACCAGCACCGTTATCCACCGATATTAATGTGTAACAACCTTCTCCTTCGCCGTTTTGCCCTGTTATAAAATCATTAATCATGGTGACTGTACCTGAAAATAAGGTGAAGTTTACCACACTCTGGTACCTCCTTCTGTTATAGACTAAGTAAGCACAACTTCTAAAACATCATATGTGTACTTTAATCTAAAATTGTCAGTATTACGTGACATTTCAGGAAGGTAATAGATTGATTTTAGCTAACATAATAAAAGCACATCTTAAGGGAGAGTGACAAATGGATTCCACTATAATCTACTTTGAAAAACTACAATCCAAGGATAAACAAACTCGTTATAAAGCTTTCCAGCGACTTCAAACCATGACAGTGAAAAAGTGGACTGGGCTTATGAAGTGTGGGATTCTTTATTAGAGGATACGACCCACAAAGATAATCACCGACGTGCGATTGCCACGCAGCTACTTTGTAATTTAGCAAAAAGTGATCCGGAAAATAGAATGTTAGAGGACTTCCCAGTTATTGTAGCTGTGACAAAGGATGATAAGTTCGTGACAGCAAGGCATACGCTGCAATCTCTATGGAAGGTAGGGGGGAGTTAGTTCAGGTCATCAAGAATTGGTTTTGAAACATCTTGAAGAGCGTTTTAAACACTGTGTAGATGAAAAGAACTACACCTTCATTCGCTATGACATCATCCAAGGGTTACGAAACCTTTACGATGTAGTAGATGAGGAAGAAATTAAGGAGAAAGCGTTGAAATTAATTGAGTTAGAACAAGATCTATAGAAATATTCCAAAGTATGGAAAGGTTTATAACGCATATTGCAATCGCTTGCAAAAATTATGATACGATGATGGTATATCTGAGAATAGCTCATTTGTAGTAATTGATTTATTAGGGAAAGTACTCTACATGTACAATTTAAGGACTAATGTTGGAAGCACACCCGATGAACAGACTTCATTCAGATAATTCTATCGTGAAGGGGAATCTGTATGTCGAATTACGGAAATCAAGTTCAATTTAAGATGTATCAGACCATGCACAACCCTGATCCAAAAAGGTTGCCGGTGGTTTATGAAGAGTGGGAAGAACAGGCGCGAGATATTTTAGAGGATGGTCCTTATTATTATGTTGCAGGAGGAGCTGGTGGGGAGAAGACTATGTCGTCAAACCTACGCGCTTTTGATCGTTGGAACATTGTTCCGAGAATGCTGCGAAATGTAGAGGACCGAGATTTAACGATTGATCTATTTGGGACAACTTACACTTCTCCTATGATGGTTGCACCTATTGGAGTCCAGTCTATTATACATCCAGATGGAGACATAGCTTCTGCCAAAGCAGCAGCATCGATGAATGTACCGTATATAACGAGTTCTGCCTCTTCAGCTTCAATGGAAGAAATAGCGAAAGCGATGGGCGATTCACCAAGATGGTTTCAACTCTACTGGAACAAGGATCCTGAAGTCACGGCTAGTTTCTTGAGGAGAGCGGAGGCTTCAGGTTATTCTGCCGTGGTTGTAACGTTAGACACACCGATGATGGCCTGGAGAGAGTACGACCTGAAGAATGTTTATCTTCCTTTCTTACTAGGAGAAGGATTAGGAAATTATTTTACAGACCCTGCCTTTTGTTCAAAAATTGAGTCTTCTCCACAAGAAGATCCAACCTCAGCTATTATGCACTGGACGAAAACGTTTGGTAATCCTGGGTTAACATGGAAGGATATTGCCTCTTTTTAAAAGAACATACGAGTTTACCGATCTTATTAAAAGGGATTTTACACCCAGAAGACGCGAAATTAGCGCTAAATTATGGTGTAGATGGTATTATTGTATCCAATCATGGAGGTCGTCAAGTAGATGGGGCAGTGGGAGCTCTAGAAGCGCTTCCTCATATTTGTGACATCGTACAAGGAGAAATCCCCGTGCTAATGGATAGTGGCATCAGAAGAGGAGCAGATGTCGTAAAAGCATTAGCATTAGGCGCTAATGCAGTTCTAGTAGGTCGGCCATGTATGTATGGACTAGCGGTAGCAGGTGAACGAGGTGTAAGGGAAGTGCTACAGAATATGTTGGCAGATACGGACTTAACACTAGCGTTATCTGGTGAAAAAGCTATTCGAGAAGTTGATCGTACGAATGTGATGAAATCCGAAGAGAATGGTTAACGGAAAACATCCCGTTCTATATACGTAGGTCGCGATGTTTTCTTATTACTACTCTGTTGAATAAGAACGTACCTCCTTAAGAATAATAAAGGTAATGTAAAAGACTATTATTCGTCTTAAGGAAGGAGGTCTTTCTGTAATGCTCAACAAATTTACTCCTGTATTCAAAATATCAGCAGGTGTTATGTTAGTTCTTGTTATTATTGGAGTCGTTTGGCCGGATGGATTAGAACGTATTACAACGAATGTTCAAGCCTTTATCGCAAGTAAATTAGGATGGTATTACCTTATTGTGACAACCATCTTTGTTCTTGTTGCATTGGTCTTTTTATTTACTCCAGTTGGAAAAATAAAATTAGGGAAGCCTGGGGAGAAACCTGAATTTTCACGGCCTACCTGGATTGCTATGTTGTTCAGTGCTGGGATGGGGATTGGACTTGTATTTTGGGGGACAGCTGAACCCATTAGTCACTATGCTGTGAGCTCTCCTACGGGTGAAACAGGTACAGATCAAGCCATAAAGGATGCAATGCAGTTTACTTATTTTCATTGGGGGATACACGCCTGGGCGATATATGGAATTGTGGCTCTTGTGTTGGCATACTTTAATTACCGACACGATAAGCCTGGGCTTATTAGTGCCACGCTTGAGCCTATTATTGGGGACAAAGCGAATGGCACGACTGGAAAAGTAATTGATATTTTTGCGGTCATTGCTACTGTTATTGGGGTAGCTACCACACTTGGGTTTGGAGCGGTGCAAATAAATGGAGGTTTGACTTTTTTATTTGATATCCCTAATAACTTTTTGATGCAACTCATCATTATTGTTATTGTTACTGTTCTGTTTATGATTTCAGCATGGACAGGTTTAGGGAAAGGAATCAAGATATTAAGTAATGCAAATATGGGATTAGCGGTGCTATTGTTTCTGCTGATTTTCTCATTAGGACCGACGATGTTCCTGTTAAACCTTTTTACTAATTCAATTGGTACGTATATTCAACAATTACCCGCCATGAGTTTTCGGATTGCTCCACTCAGTGAGGAAACGAGAGAATGGATTAAGTCATGGACTATTTTTTATTGGGCATGGTGGATTGCCTGGTCACCGTTTGTTGGAATCTTTATTGCTCGTGTTTCAAAAGGTCGCAGCATTCGGGAATTCGTGTTCACGGTGTTACTTGTTCCATCTGTTATTGGTTTCTTATGGTTTGCAACGTTTGGAGGCACCGCGATTCATCTTGAACATACTGGTATCGACACCATCTCTAAGCTTGCTACAGAAGAATCACTATTTGGTGTATTCGCAAACTTCCCATTAGGGATTGTGGCTTCCATTGTAGCGATTACGCTTATAAGTACGTTCTTTATTACATCTGCCGATTCGGGTACATTTGTATTAGGCTTAATGACAACTGGAGGAACCGGCGACCCGAGTCAAACGATAAAATTAACCTGGGGAGTACTACTCTCTGCAACAGCACTTGCTCTATTATACACAGGTGGTTTGCAAGCATTACAAAACACCATGATTATTGCAGCCTTTCCTTTCTCGATTATAATGCTACTTATGTCGATGAGTTTTGTGAAGTCGGTTTATCAAGAAGGAAAAAAGCTAGGCATTAGTAAGATTGATCAATCGAAGAAAGAATCGGAATAGAAACAGGAAAATCCCGCATTCAAATGGATGCGGGATTTTTAGAAAAGTAAAGAAGGTATAAATTTCTGGCGCTTACATGTCCAGCTCCAGCGCCCAGCGACTAGGATGCTTCCCCGCCTCTGCGATAAGTTAACATCGAATTACGCATGTTCGTGTTTCCTTTATCTCCTACGGAATTAGGTGAAATTCGATTGAAATCGCTACATCACGTAGCAACATCGAACCAACCTACGTCGTGTAGGCAGCAGCACATACGTCGCTAAACGGGCGCTTGCGCTTTTCTTACTTATTCCAACCTTTTTCTTTAAAACGAGAAATGGCTTCAATACGATTTGTCACTTCTAGTTTATCAAGGATAACAGAGATATAGTTTCGGACTGTTCCCGGGGTGATGTAGAGTTCACTAGAGATATCTTTGGTATTCTTACCGTCAGCCATGAGTTGAATGACCTGCTTTTCCCGTTCTGTTAAAGGATTTTCGTTTCCGAAGGCAAGGTCCATTAATTCGGGAGCAAAGATACGCTGGCCGTTCATTATTTTTTTAATAGAGGTGGCTAATTCTTCACTAGGGCTGTCTTTTAGTAAATACCCACTTACACCGGCTTTTTGGGCCCGTTCAAAGTAACCTGATCGGGCAAAAGTCGTTAAGATAATAATCTTACAAGGATCATCCTTTAACTCTTCTGCTGCATCCAGACCGCTTTTTAGTGGCATTTCAATATCCATAATGCAAACGTCTGGTTCAAGCTGTTTAACGAGCTTACAAGCTTCTTCGCCATTACTTGCATGGCCTACTACTTCCATATCCTCTTCTAAATCAAGTAAGGAACCAAGAGCACCAAGCAACATGCGCTGGTCTTCTGCAATGACGATACGAATCATACAGACTCCTCCTGTTCGGTTTGTTGAATAACATTAGGTACACGAATATTTAATGTTGTTCCATTTTCTGAAATTATTTCTAAATTACCATTCACAAACTCTAAGCGCTCACGCATCCCTTGTAGTCCATGTCCTTGATATGACTGTGTTTCATCTGAAATGCCGATTCCGTCGTCCTTTATTTGAATGTGCACTTCCGTTTCTGATTGTTCAATCAAGACGTTACACTTGGAAGCCCCACTATGCTTAACAATATTCGTAGCAGCTTCCTTCAAGCACATGCTCAACACGTTTTCTACTAATAAAGGCGTGTTTGAGAGAGTTGTATTCCCCTCAAATTGGAATTCCATTTCTGCAGCTTCAATAATTTGTTGAACTCGAGTAATTTCATCCTCAAGCTTGGCACCTCTCATATTTGAAACCATTTCACGGACTTCCTTTAAGGCTGTTCTGGCTGTTTGTCTTATATCGTGAATTTCATTGATTGCAGTATCAGGCTTTACTGAAACCAACTTACCTGCTAAATCACTTTTTAGACCAATCAGCGATAGTTTATGACCGAGTGTGTCATGTAGGTCACGAGCAATACGCTCCCGTTCTTCTAATACCATCAATTGTGAAATCCGTTCATTCGCGTCCTGAAGTTGACCTTCTAATTTGTGTTGCTTATTGCGATAGCGGATCGTGAATGGTAATAAAATAACCCCTATAATGCTAATGATAATAAAAGGTAGCTGTGGAAATAAAGACTCATTTTGTGTGAATAGGACGATAGTTATTGCTGCAATCGTTGTAGTGAGGTGCACGATATATAGTGAAAGAAAACCACCTTTATGATGTATATTACCGATAAAGAAGGCTAGAAAAAGCGAAAAATAGATATAGCCAAACAGCATTGTCATAATTAGGCTAATCGCCATCTCAATACTCACCCATAAATAAACGAGGCCACTATTAGAAATGAAAGAAAGTCGATAAGATAGAAAGAACATTAACGTCATACCAATACCAACTAAAATTTCCGTAACGGATGATGATCGAAATATAAAGAAAAAAGGGAGTAAGCAAAATATAATCCATACATATGAGCTAAGCCCTGTGTTTTTGGGGATAATGTGATACCACGTTTGCATAGGTACTCCTTTCTGACACGTTCTAGTATAGGTATAGCATATCCTATAAGGATAGAACCTGTCACGATTTCATCATTAATGTTTCATATGTAACAAACGAAAAACCCATTCCATGATTACAATAGAATGGGTTCGCGCTTGCGCTTTTAATCTTATTTGTCCTGAAAACTTGGGCGTTTTCCATTAATCATGGATTTTGCTCGAGCAATTGCTTCGGAATTTTTAAGAAGTGGTTTGACTTCTTTGAAGCTGACAAAGGTTTTATTTCTTGTATCATAAAGACGGAATCGAAGGGATTCTAAGCTTGATTTCAATGTGATCGTCGTTACTTTTTGTAACGGTGGTGTTGATTCATGAGCTTCTTCCAAGTTATAGTTCGGTACTCTAGGACTCAAATGGTGCACGTGATGGTAGCCAATACTTCCAGAAACCCACTGAAGGATTTTCGGTAGCTTATAATAGGAACTTCCATCAACAGCTGCTTTTACAAAGTCCCATTCGTCTTCATTTTCAAAATAGGAATCCTCAAATTGGTGCTGTACATAAAACAACCAAATGCCTAAGATGCCAGAAACATAAAGAATAGGCAGTTGAATAATAAGGAATGCTTGCCAGCCGATCGCCCATAAAAGTGCGGAATAGATGGCTATAGCAGAAATAGTCGTTAAATGTGTATTCAAACGTTCTTTTGGTTTTGCATCGCTTTGATTGAAGCGGTTTGCAATTAAGAATAAATACAACGGACCAAGTCCAAACATCACAATGGGATTACGGTAAAGACGATAAGCTAGCTTACCCCAGAAGGAAGCAGCAAGGTATTCGTCAACGGTCATAACCCAAATATCTCCCGTTCCTCGTTTATCAAGGTTTCCGCTTGTAGCATGGTGAATGGAATGCTCTCGTTTCCACTTTTCAAACGGAAACAGTGTAATAATGCCGGTGATTGTCCCAATAATCCGGTTTGCTTTCTTGCTTTTCAGGAACGACTGGTGGGTACAATCATGAAAGATAATAAAGATACGAACAACCAAACCTCCTGCTAGCATAGCTAGAGGAACAGCTATCCATACAGAAATAGCTAGGCTTTGATAAGCAAGATACCAAAGTAGTAAAAAAGGCAATAGGGTATTGACTAACTGTCTTACCCCTGCGGCTGTACTAGGTTTTGCATATGGTGACACACTCTTTTTTAGTTCTTTTTGTTTTTGTTTATCCATATTTATTACTCCTTTACACAGGCATATCTCGACCAACTTATAGTCTTATCATAAATGATATGGTGTTGGTTTATAAGACATAAACGTCAGGTGGCATACATGATATTTGTCATGGTTGTTTGTACTAACGCGCTAAGAAAGTCTTTTTTAGTTTGTAAAACAATGCCTTTTTTATGCGTGATTTTCGTTAGCTGTAAAATCGCAATGCGATAGCTGTAATGTAGAGAGAAGAAATTAGTTCGATATTAATAATATGTATCGTCTCCACCCATACTAAAAATGAACTTTATTTTGAAAGAGGGTAAAACATGCAAACTCATGATAATCAAGGATTTTCCCACGACGAATTTAAGCTAGGTAAATCAGGTTTTGATGCTACAATGCCAGGACACACCTCTCACCATCCAGAGAAGATGATTCTTCGTCAAGAGCCAAGGACGGCTCGTCAGGAAGGCTCTGGAATCAGCCTGCCTTATGAGACTCGTTTAGAGTTAGGGTTGATGCTAGATGAGCATAACTGTGCACTCTCTGTGGCTTTAAATCAATACACGAAGCATCATTGGCTCACAGAAGGTGCAGAGTCATTTGGCAGCTTGCATCATATTTTAGAAGAACACATTACAGTAACACAGGAGCACATTGATAAAATTGGGGAAAGGGTAGCTCGTTTAGGAGTTGTACCTACGGCTCATCCGGTGACCCAGCATGAAATTTCCTACATCAAGCACGAAGTAGAAGGTCGCTATACTATGCGTGATTTTCTTCGTAATGATCTAGAGCATGAGATCAAAGTTCAAGGGATGCTACGGAAGACCATCAACCGTGCTCATCAACTTCATGATTACGGTACAGTTGAAGTATGCGAGCAAGTGCTATTGAAGAGAGAGGATTTCGGCTATCACTTATGGAGTCTTTTAGAAGATGATACTTTAGTGCGAGGCATGTCCCATTTATTAGATGGAAACCTTGATATTGCTACCTCTAGACAATTAAATGATAACCTTCCGCAATAAGGAAAAGGCGAGCGGAGATAGTGCTCGCCTTTTCGTATGGAGTTGCAAATAGTCAGAATATATAAACTTTTCTTTGTGGATAGTATAGTTATAATTCGTTTATTCATTAGGTCAAAAGTAACAATCATATGAAATGTAAAATATGTGGATGTTTATACATAAACCTACATGTTCAACCGGATTTTTTGTGAAATTCATCACAATGGCACTGTCCTGGTCGTCACATCAAGCGCTTTCAAAAACCGATAAGATAAAGGTGTAAACAAGAAAACTTGCTCAAGGAGGGATGAACAATGAAATATCCACTACATGTTACTTCAGAAATAGGTGAACTAAAGACTGTTATTTTACATCGTCCTGGAAAAGAAGTAGAAAATCTAACACCTGAATATTTACAACGTTTACTGTTTGATGACATTCCGTTTCTCCCAGCTATACAAAAAGAGCACGACTACTTTGCCAATGCACTTCGTAATCAGGGTGTTGAAGTGCTTTATTTAGAGAGATTGTTAGAAGAATCCTTGCATTCCATACAATTACAAGAACAATTCGTAGATCAAATTCTTGAAGAAAGTAAATCAAACATAAATGGAGCAAGACACAATGTGAAGGAGTATTTATTACATGGTTCCGTTCAAGATTTAGTAGAAAAAGTCATGTCGGGGGTACTCAAGACAGACATTGAACAAGAGAAAAAAGTTCATCTTTATGAACTAATGGCTGATCATTATCCGTTCTATTTAGATCCTATGCCAAATCTCTATTTTACAAGAGACCCAGCAGCCGTGATTGGAAAAGGAATCTCTATTAATAAGATGAACGAGAGTGCTAGAGAAAGAGAATCAATCTTTATGGATTACATCATGAAGTATCATCCTCGTTTTGCAAAACACAACATACCAAAATGGTTCACCCGTGACTCCAGATTCTCAATGGAGGGTGGAGACCAGCTCATCTTAAATAAGCATACTGTAGCGGTAGGTGTCAGCTCACGCTCTACACCGCAGGCAATTGAAAAAATGGCTATCAATCTATTTAAGGATCAAGAAGACATTACGAAAGTTGTAGCTGTAGAAATACCAAAGTCTAGAGCGTTTATGCACTTAGATACAGTATTTACAATGGTAGATTATGATAAATTTACGATTCATCCTGCGATTGAAGGACCGGATGGAGACATGAGAATTTTCATCCTTGAAAAAGGAGAAGAGGAAAATCGTGTCACAATCAAACAAAGGAATAACCTCGCAGAGACCCTAAAAGAAGTCCTGGAATTAAAGGATATTGTTCTTATCCCATGTGGGGGTGGGGATCCAATCGCAGCAGCTCGAGAGCAGTGGAACGATGGTTCAAATACGTTAGCAATTGCCCCAGGTGTAGTCATGACGTATGACCGTAACTACGTCTCTAACAAGCTATTAAGGCAACACGGATTAGAGGTTATTGAAATCCCGAGCTCTGAACTTTCAAGGGGACGTGGAGGACCAAGATGCATGAGCATGCCAGTGTACCGAGAAGATATCTAACGAAGAGGAGAGGATAGACATGAACTTACTCAATCGTCATTTATTGACCCTTAAGGATTTTACTCCAGAGGAAATAGAATATTTAGTAGATACAGCTATCACTTTTAAACGCCTGAAAAACGAAGGAATTCCACATAGAGTGCTAGATGGAAAAAATATAGCCCTTTTATTTGAAAAACCATCGACCAGAACTCGTTGTGCGTTTGTTGTTGCTTGTGTGGATCTAGGAGCTCACCCTGAGTACCTTGGGAAAAATGATATTCAATTTGGAAAAAAAGAGTCGGTGGAAGATACAGCCATAGTGCTTGGCAGGATGTTTGATGGTATTGAATTTAGAGGCTTTAAGCATGAAACGGTAGAAGGTCTCGCTAAGTTTGCTGGTGTTCCGGTTTGGAATGGGTTAACCGATCTCTATCATCCTACGCAAATATTAGCTGACTTTATGACGATCAAAGAAGAGCTTGGTCATTTAAAAGGAGTGACATTCTCCTATATCGGTGATGCAAGAAATAACATGGGTAATTCCTTACTCATCGGGGCTGCCAAAATGGGGATGAACTTCAGAGCAGTAGCACCGAAAGAGTTATTCCCTTCTGATGATATTGTTACTTATGCACGAACCATTGCGAACGAAACGGGAGCTACTATTACGCTGACAGAAGATGTGCAAGAAGGCGTGAAGGAAGCAGATGTAATTTATACCGACGTATGGGTGTCTATGGGAGAAGAAGATCAATATGAACAGCGTATTCAAATGTTAAAACCTTATCAAGTCAATCAACAAATGATGGAGATGACAGGGAAGGATCATACACTGTTCATGCACTGCTTACCTTCTTTTCATGATTTAGAAACTGTGGTGGGAAGAGAGATGCACGACAAGTTTGGACTAACAGAATTGGAGGTCACCGACGATGTTTTCCGTAGTAAGAATTCTGTTGTCTTCGATGAAGCAGAAAACCGTATGCATACCATAAAAGCGGTCATGGCTGCTACGTTAACGGAAGGTGATGTGAATGACCTTATTAAACGAAGCGCATCTGTTAGCTCAGCTTAAACAAGAAGAGTCGACCGTTTTGAAGGTCTAAAGAAACTTGTACGGATTCCAAGTGTTCTGACAGAAGATCATTCTCCGTATCCATTTAGTGCACCGATACAGGAAGCATTGGAAACGACATTATGTCTTTGTGAAGGTTTAGGTTTTCGAGTTTATCTAGATCCTGATGGGTACTATGGCTATGCGGAAATAGGAGACGGGAAAGAAATGATAGGTGTGCTAGGACATCTAGATGTAGTGCCACCAGGAAGTGTGTTGAGAATTGGGAGGAGGACCCTTTTGAACCTGTCATCAAAGCAGGCAAAATGTATAGCCGTGGTACACAGGACGACAAGGGTCCAACTCTTGCAGCGCTCTTTGCGGCAAGGGTATTAATAAACTTAGGTGTGACGTTTCCTAAACGATTACGATTCATCTTTGGTACCGATGAAGAGACGTTATGGCGTTGCATGAACAAATACAACCAACAAGAAGAAATGCCTTCTTATGGATTTGTTCCAGATTCCTCCTTCCCGCTTACTTACGCAGAAAAGGGTCTTCTACAACTGCATCTTGAAGCGGATAATGAAACAACCTTACGTCTCCGAGGAGGGATTTCCTTTAATGCTGTACCTGATTCCCTCGTATATGAAGGAGAGGATCAGGAACGGTTACTAGAAGCTCTACAGGAGTTGGAGATTCCTTTCGAGAAAAAAGAAAATAGTATCACGGTTCTTGGTAAATCAGCTCATGCCCACGTAACAGAACAAGGAGTAACTGCAATTAGTCTACTAGCCATTGCGCTTCATCATATTGGTATATCAACCAAAGCGATTGATTTTATCGCCAATGAATTGGTGAGGACTCATATGCAACAACCATTTTTGGCAACTGCGAGGATGAAGTGAGCGGGAAGCTCAAATGCAACATCGGGATGATTGATATCGGACAACGTGAAACGATTTCTATCGACATACGGATTCCAGTAACGGTGGAGAAAGAAGACGTTGTTCAAACGTTAATCAGGGTAGCAGAGAACTATTCTTTACACTACAAAGAAGTCGATTGGTTAAAGTCGATTTATATTCCAAAAGATCACTTTATCGTGAAAAATTTAATGAAAGTGTATCAAGAGGAAACAGGGGATATAGCATCAAAACCTATTTCAGCAGGAGGGGCAACTTGTGCACGAGCCATAGGAAATGCGGTTGCATTTGGAGCAGTGTTCCCGAATCCTCCCAAGGTTGAACACCAACCTAATGAGTACATCGACTTAACGGATCTGTTTTCCGCTATGAAACTCTATGCTAAAGCAATCTATCAATTAACCCGATAGTTTACGAAACGGAGGGTTTACGATGAAAAAATTCAAAATGCCTACTGCGTTTACGATTTTGTTTCTCATTATTATAGCGGTTGCGGTTATGACGTGGATTGTACCAGCAGGTCAATACGATTATGTGGATCCTGAGGCATCTACACTTGAGCCAATACCAGGCACATATAGTTCAGCAGAACAAAATCCTCAAGGGTTGTGGGAAGTACTTTACGCTCCGATAAAAGGGTTTTTTGATGCGCAAGACATTGCCTTATTTGTCATTGTGATTGGTGGATTCTTAGGTGTAGTTATGAAAACGGGAGCGATTGATGCTGGAATTGGACATGTCGTCAGGAAGCTAGAAGGTCGAGAAAGAGTCATGATTCCAATTCTTATGATTCTATTTGCTTTAGGTGGTACAACATACGGTATGGCAGAAGAAACGATAGCGTTCTACCCATTAATTATCCCTATTATTATTGCAGCTGGTTACGATGCCTTAACGGCCGTATTGATTATTGCAGTTGGTGCAGGGGTGGGAGTATTAGGTTCAACCGTTAACCCATTTGCTACAGGGATTGCATCAGGATTTGCTGGTGTCTCCATTGGAGATGGCATTATTGTCAGAGTGTTGATCCTAGTCATTTCCTTAGCCATTGCTATCTTCTACGTCATGCGATATGCAGATAAAGTGAAAAATGAACCAAGTAAGTCATTAGTATCTCATCTAGCTATTCAACATAAAGAAGATTTTCTAAAAGGAAACGACACGATTGAAGTTGTCGAGTTGACCAAAAGAAGAAAAGTTGTGCTTTGGATTTTCGGATTAACGTTCTTCATTATGATTCTTGGTGTCATTCCATGGGCTTGGAAATTTAACATTACCCTCTTTGAAGATATCAATAATGCAATACTAGGCATTCCAGGGGTAGGTAGTGTGTTAGGCAATATCCTACCGCTTGGTGATTGGTGGTTTGGAGAGTTGGCTTTATTATTCTTAGTGGCTTCTATCATCATTGGTTTGATTTACAAAATGCCAGAAGAAGAACTTACCGGTTCTTTTGTAGACGGAGCGAAAGATTTATTAGGTGTAGCCTTAATCATTGGTGTTTCCCGAGGCATTACCGTTGTCATGAATGATGGGGGAATGTCAGCAACAGTGCTTCATTGGGGTGAAAATTTACTAGCTGAATTAGGTCCGATCACATTTGCGAATATTTCGTTCCTATTTTTCTTACCATTATCCTTCTTAGTTCCATCTACATCTGGTTTAGCTACATTGTCTATGCCGATTATGGCTCCACTTGCAGATTTTGCTGGAGTAGATCGAGCCATTGTTATCACAGCATATCAATCAGCATCTGGAATTATTAATCTAATCACCCCAACATCTGCTGTTATCATGGGAGCCTTGGCAATCGCTAGAGTTCCATACGATATTTATTTTAAATTCATGTGGAAGTTATTGATTGTTCTTACTCTACTTGTCATGGCTGTGTTGAGTATAACGGTATTTGTATAAACAATCTTACGTGTGAGGCAAGTGATATAAGCTCGCTTCTCACTACCTACTCTTGGAGAGGAGTCACATAAAATGACTAAACAAAAAGTTGTGATTGCTTTAGGTGGAAATGCTATACAAACGGGAAATGGCGCTACAGCAGAGGATCAAAAGAACGCATGCTATCAAACGGCCAAGCAGCTAGCGCACATCTCGAAGCTAGGTCATGATATCGTCATCACCCATGGCAATGGACCACAAGTTGGCAACATCGTCCTTCAACAGCAACTCAATCAAAGTGAGAAGCTACCCGCCATGCCACTAGATACATGCGGAGCGATGAGTCAGGGGATGATTGGCTATTGGTTACAAAATGCATTATATGAAGTATTTCAACAAGAAGGTATTAATCGTACGGCAGCTACTACCGTGACACAAGTGGTTGTTGATCAGAATGACCCAGCTTTTCAACATCCTACTAAACCAATTGGATCTTTTTACGATGAGGCAGAAGCGAAAGAATTAATGGAAATAAAAGGATACACCATGAAAGAAGATGCTGGCCGAGGGTATCGAAGATTAGTCCCATCACCAAAACCATTGGACATCATTGAAAAAGACATGATTCAATTCCTGGTAGATCATAAATTCGTGGTTATTGCAGGTGGGGGAGGCGGAATACCAGTAGCTAAGCACGAAGGAAAACTGATTGGTGTTGAAGCGGTTATTGATAAAGATCTGACAACGGAAAAAATAGCTGAACTGATCGATGCAGACACGCTCCTGATTCTAACCGCTGTTGAAAAAATCTTCCTTCATTTTGGATCGCCACAGCAGCAGGATTTAGAGCAACTAACATATGAGGAAGCCGTAACATATAAAGAACAAGGACATTTTGCTCCAGGAAGTATGTTACCAAAAGTAGAAGCTGCGCTAGCTTTTGTGAATTCGAAACCAGGTAGAAAAGCCATCATTACATCACTAGACAAAGCGTATGATGCTGTTCTAGGAAAAGCAGGAACGACTATTTTGTCCAAAGAAGCTTGTCTATCCTAAGAAGAGGTTCTCTCGAAAGGAGAGAACCTCTTTCTATGCAATAGTAGATAAGAAATGTGTAGGGTCTTTGAGGATAAGATTTTTGTTCTTTTGGATAACAAGTTTCTCCTCTTTTTTGAGAGAGCTAAACACATGACTTACGGTTTCTCGAGAAGTACCTGTTAGCTTCGCTGCCTCGACTGTAGTTATCGGACAAGGAATAACAATTGCTCCGTCTCTTTCTTCTCCAAGATCCTCTGCAAGGTATCCAAGTAATTGAATGATACGTTTACTAGCACTAGAATTTGTCATGCTGAGTAGTCTATGTTCGAGCATAACAATCTTATTCGTTAAGCACCTGACTAAGTTCATTAATAATTTTTTGTTGCGTTTTAACAATCCCTCGAAATAATACGTTGGAATGTAAAGGAGGTCTACATCCGTAAAAGCCTCAGCGCTATAGGAGTAATCCTCATCATAGAACAATCCCTCATATGGGAAGAAAGAAGATGGTTTCAAAAAAGCATCAAAACGAGTCGTTCCACTAGTGTTTGTTTTTTCTAAGCGAACATAACCCTTCACGACCATATAAAATCTTTCTCTGGGATCACCTTCCATAAATAGCAATTGTCCTTTTTTATAATGCCGGAAATATGCATGGGCTTCGATATCCTTTCGTTCCTTGGCCGTTAAAATAGACAAAACATCGGAATGCTGAATTGCTTCTGTAGGGAACTCTTTCTTCACTGTCATGCAGAACACCTCCATCTACATTAAGTGTACTGTACTCTTAGCATGATAACGCTTCAAAATTATTACAAATTATCGAATAATCAGGGCGGGATATAAGGCCTATTTCATGTAAAAAGATAGGTATTTAGAACGTGACACTCATGTCGCTTTAACAAGAACGCACACTTCTTTTGTAGAATCGATTGATTATTCAGAAAATACCAGTATATTAAGAATAACGGCCGATTATTCATCATTTTTTTGAGGGAGGAAACAGATAGTGAAGAAAAGTAAAATTTTGACGTCTGCATTGGCGCTTACATTAATGGTAGGGCCATTAAGTACAAGTGCAATGGAAAAAAAGGTAGAAAGTGTGGAGGACCTACATAAGCATCACTCACATGAGGGTTCACCGTTCGACCTGGCAATTGCCAATGATGAAAAACTAATCGAAATGCTAAAAGAGGACGGTAAGATTGCCAAGGATGCAACACCTGCTGAAGCGGAGAAGGGATTGAATAAGTTTCTGAAAGCGAAGGCTGAAGGTGCTAAGAAAGAAGCGGGTGAGTTGTCTGAGGAAGCTGGAGATTCTAAAGCGAAGTTGAAAGAAGCGATGGAAAACAGTAGCTTAACAAGTGGTGCAGGTAATAAAGTTGGACAAACTAAGCAAACTGAAGTAGAAAGTGTAGAAGCAGAGACATATAATGGCGAAATGCGTACGGATAAAGTACTTGTTTTACTTATTGATTATCCAGACAAGCCACATAATTCCATGAGTGCGGATGAAACAGATATGTATTACGAAGGCGAAGGTGCATACTCTCCTGAGCACTATCAGGATATGTTGTTTGGAAAAGGTGGCTGGACTGGCCCGGACGGTAAAACCTATGTTTCTATGAAACAATATTATGAGCAGCAATCAGGTGGAAGTTATTCGGTTGAAGGGGAGGTTGCTGGATGGTACACAGCAAGTCAACCTGCAGCGGCTTATGGTGGAAACTATCCAACAGAAGATGATAGTGATGTGAATGCTCGTGGTCTTGTGAAGGAGGCATTAGAGGCAGCAGCAAACGATAAGAGTGTAGAGTTAAAAAATTATGATCAATGGGATCGATATGATCTTGATGGTGATGGAAACTATTTAGAGCCTGATGGTCTTATTGATCACTTAATGGTCATTCATTCCGGTGTTGGTGAAGAAGCTGGTGGAGGTTCACTAGGGTCAGATGCTATTTGGTCTCATCGTTGGAATCTCGGCGAAGTATTTAATATAAAACGTACTAAATCAGATGTGAATTATTTTGGGAAAACATTGGCAGCTTACGACTATACTATTGAACCAGAAGATGGCGCGGTTGGTGTAATGGCTCATGAATTCGGACATGATCTTGGTCTTCCGGATGAATATGATACGCAGTACACTGGTGCAGGGGAACCAGTAAGCTACTGGTCGATTATGTCTAGTGGTAGCTGGGCAGGAGACATTCCAGGAACGATGCCTACTGGATTTAGTCCTTACATGAAGGAAATGTTACAGGCTTCAGCTGTAGTGGATAATGAGGGAACGGAAGGGAACTGGCTAACAGGTACTGAGGTTAATCTAGAGGATGTTAATAGTTATGGGGAAGAATTTCTTTTAGATGAAGCAGTAACTAAAGGTACGAATAATGATGTTGTGAAAGTAAATCTTCCTCAAAAAGAAACGGTTATTAATGAACCATATAGTGGGGAATCAGAATATTTTAGTGGTAGTGGTAATAATCTTGATAACTCAATGACAATGTCATTGGACCTTAGGAAGGTAATCAATAATGCTGAGTTAACTTTTAAAGCTTGGTACGACATTGAAGAAGATTGGGATTATGCTTCTGTGAAGGTAAATGGTAAATCTATAAAGGGGGATATTACAACAACGGATAACCCTTATGGTCAAAATCCTGGATTTGGTATTACTAGTAAATCAGACGGATGGATTGATGCTAAATTTGATTTGTCATCATATGCAGGTCAAGAAATTGAATTAGAAATTAATTATTGGACAGATGGTTACGTTGCGAATCCTGGTTTTTATGTTGACGATATCTATGTGTATGTTGATGGAGAGCGAACTTTCTATGATAATGCTGAAGAAACAAGTGAATTTGTTTTTAACGGGTTTGAAAAAACTGATGGAAAAGTCTATTCTGACCACTACTACCTACTAGAATGGCGTAGTCACAACGGCGTAGATGAAGGCCTTGCCAATATTCGTCGTGGAGCAAGCCTAATGACATTCGATGATGGTCTTGTTGTTTGGTATGTCGATAAGAAGTATAGCGAAAATTGGACAGGCATTCATCCTGGTGATGGATTTATCGGTGTCGTAGACGCTGATCAACACACGAATTACTGGAGTGATGGAGCAGTTGCTTCTACTCGCTACCAAGTTCATGATGCAGCCTTTAATTACGATAAATCAGTAGAAATGTTCTTGGATTATACGGACATCTATGGAATTACGTTAAAGGATAATTATACTCAAAGAGGTGCACTATTCGACGATAGTGAAGACTACTCTAATGCAGGTTTAGTAGATGCTGGTCGTAATGTGCCTAAGTACGGTCTTAAGTTCCGTGTAACAGGTCAAAGTGACGATGGAACAGTAGGTAAGGTGCTAATCTTTAAATAATATTGAACGCCTGTAACAAATTATTCTTTAGGTATGGTCACCCCCGACAAAAAACTGAGCGGTAGTAGTTCCCATTTGAACTATTACCGCATTTTTTTACCCTAAATACATCGGATTGCTACCGTTCTCAGTGTTTTCTTTATCTCATGAATGATTTGGGGAAGTTCGATCAAAGTCGCTACATCACGTAGTAATATCGAACCAGCCCACGTCCTGTGGGCAGTAGTTTGTACGTTGCTATACTGGTGCTTGCGCTTTGTGCCCCTTTTTGTAATGCGTTTGTTGTCGGTATGACTGCTTTCTATGTCGTATTACTAGAAGCTTTCACTAGTTTTGTTGAATCGATTGATTTTTCTGAAAATAACAGTATATTAATAGATACAAGCTTTTATTCGTAAAATTTGAAAGGGGAAGTGTCTAATGAAAAAGGGAAACATGTTGTCTGCTATTTTTGCTTTGATGTGTACGATTGTAAGTTTGCAATGGAATGCTGTTGAAAAGTTGGGCAATCGATTTGCTACGCATTTGAATAGAGGCGAGATGTTTATTTTTGGCATTGGCATGGTTCCGAACGTGAATGTAATGGTGAAGAACATCAATAAGAATGATCTGCTTTTTGAATGGAAGAAATGTTTAAGTGCTATGGTTAAAGAACCTGTGACTAAATATAGACAAAATCACTTCAATCGACGAGCCAGGGGGAGTCCGATTTACGTAACACAAAAAATCTATTAAATCATTTTCAATTTTCATATAGATGAATGAATACTACGTATATATACCATGTTGAGCGGTAAAAAAATTGAATGGGAGGTTTTGCGATACGATATACCTTTTTAAAAGTCTAAGGAAAGCTGAGTAAAAGACTTAATTGCAATGTAATTTTCATAGGAGATGGAGGCGATATAGAAAAAGTAAGAACTAGTTTTACCATAATCTCGGGCGAAATAACAAAAGAGGGAGGGGACACCAGGCAAAAACTGATCATAATAGACATTCTTAAGGCATGAGCTCTCATTCGAGCCCATGCCTTCTTTTTATCTGAAATAGGCGAGAAAACCCCCATCTTCAAGGATGTGAAGGGCAAAGCACAATGAGTAAGTGGGGGATGAATCGCCTTCGGACAAGAGATAGATAATGCTATCTCGATTGTTCTACACGAAACCAAACAAATGTTCTTATTTTACTTCCCTTTTGGTATAATGAAATAGAGGTAGGTGAAAAGGAATGAATGTGAAAAAAGCATACAAATTTCGTATCTATCCAACCAAAAAGCAAGGGGAGCTAATCAACAAGACGATTGGATGTTCTCGCTTTGTTTACAACTATTTTGTTGGAAAGCAAAAAAACAAAGACGCTTATTGGTATATCGCCAACGAAATGATGCAAAACGGTCAACTTACTGAAAACAATTGGAAAGGAGAGTTCTTTAACAAGAACCAATCCATTAAAGCGGTTCGAGCATTAAAAAAACACTATCCATTTTTAAAAGAAGTCGATAGTATCGCCCTTCAAAAATCGGTTGAAATCGTGAATGATGCTTATACTCGCTTTTACAAAAAACAAAACAGAGAACCACGTTTCAAATCAAAAAAGAATCCTGTTCAGTCCTATACAACGAAATGGGTAAATGGAAATATCGTTGTTTTGGCTAAACACGTTCAATTACCGAAATTAGGGCTCGTTCGCTTTGCCAAAAGCCGAGAGGTGGAAGGGCGTATCATAAACGCAACGATTAGACGTAATCCTTCGGGAAGATATTTCATTTCGATTGTAGCTGAAACAGAAGTTGAACCATTTGAAAAGACAGGTTCAGCCGTCGGTATTGATGTCGGATTGAAAGACTTTGCCACGCTTTCAGATGAAACGGTATATGCGAACCCAAAGTTCTTTTGTACATTAGAAAAGAAATTGGCAAAAGCCCAACGCATTCTTTCCAGACGAAAAACAGGTTCTTCTAACTGGCAGAAACAAAAGATAAAAGTGGCGCTACTTCATGAAAAGATGGCAAATGCAAGAAAAGATATGTTAGATAAACTCTCTACCGATATCGTCAAAAACCACGACATTATTGGTATTGAAGATTTGGCTGTAAAGAATATTTTAAAGAATCACCATTTTGCCAAAGCCATTAGTGAAGTAGCTTGGGCTCAATTCAGATCAATGCTTGAATATAAGGCAGCATGGTACGGTAAACAGGTTGTGACCGTAGCGAAAAACTATCCTTCCAGTCAGCTTTGTTCCACGTGTGGTCACAAAAATAAAGACGTTAAACATCTTGCTTTGCGTGAATGGGAATGCCCTACGTGCCAAACGCATCATCAAAGAGATATTAACGCAAGTTTAAATCTTCGTAACGAAGCACTACGATTAACCGCAGGAGCTGCGGGGATAGCCTAATCCACAACGAACCGATGGGTTGGTGTTCTTAGGAATCCCCACTTCAATCAGACCTAATGGTCGATAAGTGGCGGGTAGTTCAATACCGGGGAAATACTATATTAATATGATGTTACTTGTTTGCTTTGATTTTAAATGGATTTTTCTTTTGTGTCTGTTTTAAAATTTTTTTAATTTCTTTCTTACTTTTCATTTGTAAAACACCGCCTCTATGAAAAATGTTTCTATTATTTTGACCAAATGAGACTAGTTTTATACATAACTCTAGTAAACCTCTCATATCTTCTAGTAAAACGAGCAAAAGTAGGTGCGATCTTATGAGAGTGTATAGTAAGCACGATGTTCTGGGACAAGTTTTGAATCTTCCAAGAGCATCTAAACATAGTAAGAGTTTCTATCACCAAGTTGTAAGAATGATTTCTTCTTTTTCAACTATGGTAGAGGTGCAAGTTACCGTTCCTTCGTTTGTGTATCTTCGCGCTAAGATACTATGTGAACATATCGAAGAAGAATATGAAATGGCATTTAGATTGAATGATCTTATATGGATTCTGTATAAAGATTTTATGAGGCATTCCTTCCATAAAGCTGATTTATATCAAGTATATAAGACCTTTCAGGAGCGGATGGATGATTCCATTGAGGTGTATCATTATGGTCAGTTAGTTGAGAGATTCCAGCATAAGTCCACTCAAGTTAACAATATAATAGTAATGAAAGTGCCAAAAAAAGAAGTTCGCGATGGGGAAGCATTATTAGCTGAAATGGATACACTATATCCAAATTCACTCATGTTTGAGGATATGGTTTCACAGCTGTTGATTCACTTTATGGAACAATATAAGCATCACTCATCTAAAGATATGGTTCATTCCTTAGTGAAAAAGGCAGAAAGGTACATGGAAAGATAAGGAGAGGTGGGATTGTGTATGAGTGGAGATAAGGCGAAAACGGAGCAAATAGAGAAGCTACTAACTTGTCTTACAAAGGTTCAGGCGGAACAGGAAGAAGTCAATCATGAGCTTAAAGAAAAACAAAACCTTCGTGGCATTACAAGTAAAATTCTGAGAGAAGGTAAGAAATATTTCAATCAGGTGGTAGTTAAAAAATCACTGGTATTAGCCATAATTATAAGCTTATTTGTTTTTGCATCTGCTCCCATTCAAGTGTTGATTGCCTATAGTTATACGTTTCGTATCCCTATTTACATAGTGTCTAGTGTAACGGTTATCTTATATGTGATTGGAAGAGGCGGGGATTGGTATAGGTGGGGCCTGAATGCATGTCTCCCCTTCCTTGTCACAACGATTTTTGCTCAAATGTCTAGTCTTGCACACGACATGTCGTACAAGGAATGGCTCCTTCAAGATACAACAAGTACGGGAAACATGATGGTTGCCTCTCTTGGATATGGGGTTCTTTTACTAGTTACCATATTGTGGTTTCCTAAGCTTTCGAAGCGTATGGTAGTACTACTTCAAAATTTCGTGTGATTCGCTTTACCTTGTCGCTGTTTGTTTTGTTCATCTTGTTTTTGCTTTGCTTGAAAATCCTCTATAAAATCGTGTGTACTCTTCTTATCCATCTTGTTTCCCTCCTTTTTATGCATAGCATTACTGTAACCATTTTGTAGGAAAAGCATGCATAGGAAGGGGGAGAGAGATGCTAACTTTCCTGTGCGATTGATTCTTTTTCTTCTTCTACGGTTTGTGATGCGGATTTCACTAAGTCAGGCGAGTCGTTAATAATTTTTCCAACATATAGATACCCACCTATGATGGGAATCGTCAGTCCCCAGTTTACAACTTGTCTAAGTATAATTCCTTCATCGAACGCTTCTACTCCGTATTTAGTAATGAGCCAGGCTTTAATGCTAGCTAAGATAATATTTTGTAAGGCAAATGCAACTACGATCCAGTTAAAGATGTAGTATATTTTTTTGTGGAAGAAAAGCTTTTTATTGATTTGGCGATCGAAGCCTTGCAGTTCGGTGAAATCTAGAGCAAAATAGAGCGCAATTGGTCTTCTAATGATAATCGTAACTAGAAATAAACCAGCCATAGCATAGGCATAATATACATTATTCCAAAGCAGATTGATTGCTGAACCTGATAACACATCAATAAGCGTACCAACAACAAGGGTGGAAATCATATAAATACCAAACACATTGATTTTTTTCAGTGCCTTGAAACGGTAAATCGTATAGATGATTCCAGGTACAGAGGACAAAAGCATGGCATAATAATCTCCAATAGGATCGCGCAGCATATGCCAGATCACTAAAGGAAAAATGACGTAGCAGATAATATCCAGCAGGGCAAATTTGTTATTGTTCAACGAGTTGTCTCCTTCTCTTTTTTTGTTTAGGAAGATTATATCATTCCATTATACTTAAGGATATTTTCATCTTGAATAATCTTCCTGAGGCATCTTGAAGCAAAATACCATTCTATTCCTTGTTATAATGAAAGTAAGATTTTATATAGGAGGTGCGATGAATGAAACAAACCATCGCTTTACAAAAGGACCGTTACATAGAAGAACTTAAGGATTTTTTGAAAATACCTAGTATATCTGCCTTGAGCGAACATAAGCAGGATGTCCTTTCTGCAGCGAAGTGGCTGGAAGGGTCTCTTCAGAACATAGGCATGGAAAATATCGAAATCATGGAAACAGAGGGACATCCGGTCGTATATGCAGATTGGCTTCACGCAGAAGGGAAGCCTACGGTGTTAATTTATGGTCACTATGATGTACAGCCAGCAGACCCATTAGATTTATGGGAGACACCACCGTTTGAGCCTGTTATTCGTGATGAGAAGCTGTTTGCACGAGGGGCCACAGATGATAAAGGACAGCTGTTTATTCATGTAAAAGCGCTCGAAGCCATCATGAACCAAGATGGAGAGCTGCCTGTAAACGTTAAGTTTTGCATTGAAGGGGAAGAGGAGCTAGCAAGTCCCAATCTCCCACCTTTTATCGATCAGCATCAGGATAAACTTGCTGCAGACGCTGTATTGATCTCAGATACGTCTTTCATTGAACAAGGCCAACCAGCTATCTGCACTTCCTTACGAGGGGCACTCGCTATGGAATTGACGGTAAAAACAGCAAACTCTGATCTTCATTCAGGTGTCTATGGTGGCGGAGTTCCAAACGCTGTGCATAGCCTCGTGCGTTTATTGGATTCTCTTCATTATCAAAATGGACAAGTCGCTGTAGAGGGATTCTATGAAGGGATTCCAGAACCGACCGATGAGCTTAAGCAAGAAGTAGCTCAAGTTCCATTTAATGAAGAAAAAACCAAACAGGACCTTGGACTTGAAGCGCTATATGGAGAAGAAGGTTTCACATTCCAAGAGCGTACAGGTATTCGCCCAACCCTTGAAATCAACGGGATAACAGGAGGATTTCAAGGAGAAGGGATCAAGACCATCGTGCCATCGGAGGCGAGCGCAAAAATAAGCTGCCGACTAGTAGGAGAGCAGAATCCTCAACAGGTGTACGAAGCGATTCAGCAACATATCCACCAGCATCAACCAGTGGGAACGAAAACGGAGATGAAGCAGTTTATTAAAGCCAATCCTGTTTCATTGGATTCTCAAAATGATATGATTCAAAAAGCTGCAGACGCTTATGAAGGCGTATATGGAGTGCGCCCACTATACCCTAAAGAAGGTGGGTCAATCCCCATTGTTGAAGTATTTTCACGCGTATTAAGTGCGCCAGTGGTATTGATGGGCTTTGGTTTGCCGTCGGAAAACTTACATGCACCTAATGAGCATTTTCATTTAGAGAATTTCACAAAAGGTATTGAAACGGTAACAGAATATTTGTATTCGTTAGAGTAATGATTACAAAACACATCTCGCTGAGGTGTGTTTTTGTTTTTTTCTACTTAATAAATATTGACCAAAATCATTTTATAACCTCTAATGAAAATAGGTACGGACATACGATGCGCTATTTTTAACACTCCAAGTGAACATATGGTTTCTTAATTTAACATATCCAAACAATCATAAGCTCTGAAAATATAAAATAGCGTACCAGATGTCCTCAAAATTTATGATAAGCCACTTTTCTACAAGTGAGGCATAATCCAGCCAAGATAGAAAGTATTCTATTATTTTCTTTCAACAATTTTTACCAACATACCAGTCGTTTTTACCGCAAACATCCCCGGTAAATCAACAATCATCCAGAAATATCATAGTGGAACGACGAATTACGACTAAATACGACATAATTTTTCAGAAATTTGCGAAGAAAATAAATTGTTATCATATCTCGGTAATTTTATAATGAAAGTATGTACAAGAGTAACGTATTAAATTTTGATAGACGAGAAGGAGTGTCGGTGTGGTAGTTAATACAGCATTTGAGCATGATGTTTATTTATTTCACCAAGGTAATCTTCGTTATAGCTATCAGCTTCTCGGGGCACATGCAGTAACTCAAAATGGAGAAAATGGGATCCGTTTTGCTGTTTGGGCACCAAACGCTGTTCAGGTAAGTGTAGTAGGAATGTTTAACAATTGGGATGGTCGCGAACATCAAATGGTCAAGCTTAATGACAATGGGATATGGTACATCTTTATTCCAAGGTTAGAAAAAGGAACAATCTATAAGTATGAGATATTAACTGCGCATGGACATTTATCACTGAAAGCAGACCCTTATGCATTTTCGAGTGAGTTACGTCCAAATACTGCTTCTGTCGTTTATCCTCTAGAACCCTATGAGTGGGGTGATGGAGAATGGATGAAGCATAGACAACAAACCAATCTCTATGAATCTCCTATGTCTATCTATGAGCTTCATTTAGGTTCTTGGAAGTATATTGAAGAAGAAGTGTTCTATACATATAGAGAGTATGCAGATATGGTCATTCCTTACGTGAAGGAGCTTGGCTATACGCACATTGAACTCCTACCGTTGACGGAGCATCCCTTTGATCGTTCTTGGGGATATCAAGCCACAGGATATTTTGCTGTAACGTCTCGTTACGGAACACCTGATGATTTTCGGTACTTTGTAGATCAGTGTCACCAAAATGGGATTGGGGTTATTCTAGATTGGGTTCCAGGTCATTTTTGTAAAGATCAGCATGGTTTAAGAAGATTTGATGGAGAACCGTTATACGAATATTCCAACCCTAGTAAAGCGGAGAAGACGCAGTGGGGTACGTTGACATTTGATTTTGGCAGAAATGAAGTACAAAGCTTTCTAATCTCTAATGCAATTTACTGGTTGAAGGAGTATCACTTAGATGGGTTGCGTGTAGATGCGGTAGCAAGCATGTTATACCTTGATTTTGGTAAAGAAGAAGGTGAGTGGGAACTAAACGAATATGGTGGACGAGAGAATATTGAAGCAGTGTCCTTTATTAAGAAGATGAATGAAGCCATTTTTGAAGAGGTCCCAAATGTACTGATGATGGCAGAAGAATCAACTTCATGGCCTTTAGTCAGTGCTCCAACGTATATTGGTGGGCTTGGTTTTAATTATAAATGGAACATGGGCTGGATGAATGACATGCTGAAATACATGGAAATGGATCCAATCCATCGAAAATATCATCACAATTTAATTACATTTTCTCTGTTTTATGCGTTTTCCGAGAACTTTGTATTGCCGATTTCCCATGATGAAGTCGTTCATGGGAAGAAATCGTTATTAAATAAAATGCCAGGTGATTATTGGAAGAAATTCGCAAGCTTACGAGCGTTTTTAGCTTTTATGTATGCTCATCCTGGGAAGAAACTGCTATTCATGGGAAGCGAATTTGGTCAGTTTGATGAGTGGAAGGACATGGAGGATTTGGACTGGGAGTTATTAGATTATGAATCTCATGCTTCTACTTTAGAATATATGAAACAACTTCATAAACTGTACAAGGATATGCCAGCTTTATGGGAGTTAGATCATGAACAAGAAGGTTTTGAGTGGATTGATCCTCATAATTACGAACAGAGTGTCATATCATTCGTTCGTAATAGTCGTTCTTCTAATGATCAATTAGTGGTTGTGTGTAATTTCACACCTCAGGTACATCATGATTACAGAGTAGGCGTGCCTAAGGTGGGTTCATATAAAGAAGTGTTCACAAGTGATGCAACGCATTTCGGTGGCTCTGGCCAAACCAATGGACGTCTTTTAGAAACGATACCTGAACCATGGCAAGGACAACATCAGCATATATCGATGACCATCCCACCACTTGCCGTTAGCTTCTTGAAGCGAACTTCTACACCAAAGGAGGAAAATGCATGAAACAAAAAGAATGTGTAGCCATGCTTTTGGCAGGTGGCCAAGGAACTAGACTAAAATCCTTAACAAAGCAAATTGCCAAACCGGCAGTTTATTTTGGAGGGAAGTATCGAATTATCGATTTCCCTCTTAGTAATTGTACAAATTCAGGCATTGATACAGTTGGTGTATTAACGCAATATGAGCCGTTAATTTTGAATGATTACATTGGAATAGGCTCTTCATGGGATCTAGATCGCAAATTTGGTGGTGTATCTGTCCTTCCTCCATATATGCAAGCTGATGGTGGTGATTGGTACAAGGGGACCGCAAATGCTATTTATCGAAATATTAAATTCTTAAACCAATATGAGCCAGAGCATGTGCTCATTCTATCTGGTGATCATATTTACAAAATGGATTATGAAGAGATGCTTGATTATCATAAGACAACAGAAGCGGATGCGACTATCTCTGTATTAGAAGTTCCTTGGGCGGATGCAAGTCGCTTTGGAATTATGAATACGAATGAAAGCGGTCGTATTGTTGATTTTGATGAAAAGCCAGCTTACCCATTAAATAACCTCGCTTCTATGGGTGTTTATATTTTTAAATGGGATGTATTAAAGCAGTACTTAATCGAAGATGAGCAAGATCCAAATTCCTCTCATGACTTCGGTAAAGATATTATCCCTGCATTTCTAAATGATCAAAAGCGCATGATGGCGTACACATTTAAGGGGTATTGGAAGGATGTTGGTACAGTAGATAGTCTTTGGGAAGCAAATATGGATTTACTAAGCGAAAATCCTGAGCTTAACCTTAATGACTACTCCTGGCAGATTTATTCGAAAAATCCGAATCAACCAGCTCAATATATTGCACCAACAGCATACGTACGTAACGCATTGATCAATGAAGGGTGTCGGATACATGGAACGGTGGACACGTCCGTTATCTTCTACGGAGTCCACATGGAAGATAGTGCACTCGTAAAAGATTCCGTCATTATGCCAAATGTGAAGATTGGAAAGAACGTGAAAATCTATCGCTCTCTTATTGCAGAGGGAAGTGTGATTGAAGATAATACTGTCATTGGAAATCCTGAACCAGACAGTGATATTACCTTACATGCAGAAGAAGGTAGCGTTATGGCGACGAACTATGCTGTTACGAATTAACGAGGGGGATATTATGGATCGTATAGCTGGAATTATAAATTTAGATCATGAGCAGGATTTGCTAGATGAATTAACGTATTTCAGGTGTGGGGCAGCGGTTCCATTTGGTGGACGCTATCGTATGATTGATTTTGCTATATCTAATATGGCGAACTCTCGTATTGAATCCATCGCCGTATTTGCCCGTCGAAAATATCGCTCATTAATGGACCATCTTGAGCAAGGAAAGGCGTGGGATCTCGACCGTAGAAGCGGAGGGCTGTTTATTCTTCCTCCTGATTGGAATGATCCTACTGATATCTCTCGAGGTGATCTTCAACACTTCCATAATAATATGGACTTTATTAATCGTGCACGCGCTGATTATATATTAGTGTCAGGTTCACAAAATATTTGTAACATTAATTTTCAAGATGTACTAGAGGAGCATAAGGCAACAAATGCAGATGTGACGGTCATCTATAAAGATGTAGATGAATTATATCCGGAGCACCGCCTAGCGCACAAACTTAGTATAGATGAACAGAACCGGGTATTGGATATTCATAATGACCAAAAGAATACTAAGGTTTACATGGATATGTATTTGGTTGAGAAGAATTACATGAACGAATTGATTGAAGCAAGTATTGCCCATGGTCATTCTCATTTCTTCCTAGAGGGGATTAAAGGTAGATTACAAGAGATGAATGTCCATGCTTATGAATATAAAGGGACTCATGCCCTTGTAAATTCAATAGAGAGTTATTTTCGTAATAGCAGAAAACTACTAGATCGGGAAGAGCATGATGGTCTTTTTAAAGAAGACTCTCCAATCTTAACAAAAGTCAAGAATGAGGCTCCAGCTAAGTATTTACAAGACTCTGATGTAAAAAATACATTAGTCGCCAATGGCTGTCTCATTCATGGACATGTAGAAGATAGTATTCTATTTCGTGGTGTAAAAATAGGAAAAGGCGCCGTTGTTAAGAACTCTATCATTATGCAGCGATGTGAGGTTGAGGATAATGCGGTGCTTGAAAATGTCATTATTGATAAAGATTGCAAGATTACAGGAGGACGCACCTTTATAGGGGCTCCTGAGAAGCCATATGTTTTAGCGAAGCGAAAATCTATGTAAGTCATCACAGGACTGTCTGAACCCATTATTCTGGCAGTCCTTTTTTACAATAATATGTTTTATAAATTATGAAGGAGTGACGTACACGTGAAAGTATTAATGGTTGGATCCGAATGTACACCTTTTATCAAATCTGGAGGATTGGCAGACGTATTAGGTTCGCTGCCACAAGCTCTTCAAGAGCAAGGTACAGATGTACGTGTTATATTACCAAAGTATCAGGAAATGAAAGATGAGTGGAAAGAACAGCTGATGCATCTGGATGAACTGAACGTGCATATGGGATGGCGAAATCAATATGCAGGTATTGAATACTTGGAACATAATGGGGTTATCTTCTACTTTATCGATAATGAATACTACTTTAAGCGCTCAAACCTTTATGGATATGGTGATGAAGCAGAGCGTTTTGTCTTTTTTAATCGTGCCGTTATGGAGATGATTCGTGCGTTGGAGATGGAATGGATTCCAGATGTTATCCATTGTCACGACTGGCAAACTGGTTTAATTCCTGTTCTGTTACATACTCACTATGAAAATGATGAGTTGTTCCAAGGTATAAAAACAGTATTTACGATTCATAATTTAAAATATCAGGGAATTTTCCCTCAATCTGTTTTACATGACTTAATCGACTTAGATGAGGGTATGATGATAGAAGACGGGATGGAATTTTTCGGAGATATTAATTTTATGAAAGGTGCCCTCAACTACGCTGATACCATTACTACGGTTAGTGAAACCTACGCAAAAGAGATTCAAACACCTTATTATGGGGAAAACCTAGATGGAGTATTACGTAAACGCGCTGATCAACTAGTTGGCATTGTAAATGGAATCAATGATAAAGATTACAATCCAATGAGAGATGACGCGCTAGAATTTCCATACCGTAGTTCCTTAACGAAGAAACGCCAAAACAAAATGTGGCTCCAGGAACAGCTCGGGTTACCTGTAAAAAAAGATGTACCGATGATTGGTATTGTATCTAGACTAGTAGAACAAAAGGGATTCGATCTTATTGGTAGAGTAATTGATGAATTATTACATGAAGAAGACATCCAAATTGTATTACTAGGTACAGGTGAGTACCAATATGAACAAATGCTTCAGTGGGCACAAGATCGTCACCCAACCAAAATGTCTACCAATATCCAGTTTTCTGAGACGCTTTCCCGTCAAGTATATGCAGCAAGTGATTTATTTTTAATGCCTTCTAGGTTTGAACCTTGTGGTATTGGTCAATTAATTGCACTTCGTTATCTTACTGTACCAATTGTTCGTGAAACAGGTGGTTTAGCAGATACAGTACATGCATTCAACGAAAACACCGAAGAGGGAAATGGCTTTACCTTCACCAATTACAATGCTCATGACATGTTATTCACAATCAGACGAGCATTAGAGCTTTATCAAGATATGCCTACGTGGCAACAACTGGTGAAGAATATAATCAAAAGCCAATTCTCTTGGAAGTATTCTGCTAGCCAATATATTGATTTATACAACTCGATACGTGTATATGAATCAATGGAAAAGTAGTGGAGTATGAATGGAGGAAAACTATCATGTTCAGCGAGAAAGAGGAATTTAAGAAAGCTTTTTCAAGAAAGCTACAAGCAGAGCTTGGAGTATATGTAGAAAATGCCACAGAATTTGATATTTATAGAGCTCTTGGATCGCTGGTACAGGATAAGATAGGGGAAGGTTGGCTTCAAACCCAACAGCAGTATAAGGATAAGAAAGAAAAACAAGTTTATTATTTTTCTATGGAGTTCCTGATGGGGCGACTGCTCGGGAATAACTTGCTCAATTTGCAAGTACTGGAAATGGTAGAAGAAGGCCTAAGTGATTACGGATTTTCGTTATCTAGAATTGAAGATCAGGAGCATGACGCTGGCTTAGGTAACGGAGGCTTAGGTCGATTAGCGGCATGTTTCTTAGATTCGTTGGCGTCGTTGGAATTACCAGGTCATGGATGCGGATTGCGCTATCGGTATGGCATGTTCGATCAACGATTTATGAATGGCTACCAAGTAGAGCTTCCAGATAATTGGCTATCGGATCAATTTATTTGGGAGGTACGTCGACCAGAAGAAGCCATAGAAGTGAAGTTTGGTGGTCACGTATCAACGGCTAATAATGGATCAGGTGAGCTTGCGTTCCGTTATAAGAATTATAACACCCTTCGTGCTGTTCCTTACGACGTACCTGTAGTAGGGTATAACAATGAAGTCGTCAACACACTGAGGCTTTGGTCAGCTGAGCCGACGGAGAAGGATATTCTTACAGTTGCCAAGCAACAAAATGATTATACAAATATGTTGAATCATCAACGCTCATTGGAGTCGATTTCCGATTTCTTATATCCTGATGATTCTACTGATGAAGGAAAGACGCTGCGTTTGAAGCAAGAGTATTTTCTTGTATCTTCTGGTGTGCAGAGTGCTGTTCGACAGTTTGAACAATTAGAATTACCTTGGTCTTCGTTCTCAAATCAAGTCGCCCTTCATATTAATGATACACACCCAGCATTGGTGATTCCTGAACTGATGCGTATTCTCCTAGATGAGAAGGAACTAGGTTGGGAGGAAGCATGGGAGGTTACGCAATCGACTGTTTCCTATACGAACCATACAACGTTAAGTGAAGCGCTTGAAACGTGGCCTGTTGATCTAGTTCGTAACCTACTACCGAGAATTTTTATGATTATTGAAGAAATGAATGAACGGTTTTGCCAATCGCTATGGAAAACCTACCCTGGTGATTTTGACCGTATTGCGAGCTTAGCCATTATTGCAGATGGACAGGTGAAAATGGCTCATTTATCGATTGTCGGGAGCCATAGCATTAATGGTGTGGCAAAACTTCATACAGAAATACTGAAAAAACGAGAAATGAAAACATTCTTCGAGACCTTCCCAAACCGTTTCACAAATAAGACCAATGGTATTACGCACCGCCGCTGGTTAATGCACGCCAATAGACCTCTATCCCAACTCATCTCAGATCATATTGGCGAACAGTGGAAAGACCATCCTGAACAGTTAACAGATCTACTAGCAAAACAAGAAGATCCTTCCCTCTTAGATAGCCTATATGATGTAAAACAACAAAATAAGGAGTCCTTCGCGAATTGGGTGCACAAAGAAACAGGAATTATGGTTGATTCATCATCAATCTTTGATGTTCATATCAAGCGACTTCATGGTTACAAACGACAGTTACTTAATGCGCTTCATATCATGCACTTATACAATGAGATTAAATCAGGACATGCGAGAAACATGGTCCCAAGAACGTTCTTTTTTGGTGCCAAGGCAGCACCTGGGTATCATTTTGCTAAGAAAGTTATTAAGCTCATCAATCGCATATCCGATGTCGTCAATAATGACACAGATGTGAATGAACAGTTGAATGTTGTCTTTTTAGAAAATTATTCTGTGTCTATGGCTGAGAGAATCATTCCAGCGGCGAACATAAGCGAACAAATTTCAACTGCAAGCAAAGAAGCATCTGGAACAGGTAATATGAAACTCATGATGAATGGTGCGTTAACAATAGGCACGCTTGATGGAGCAAATATTGAGATCAATGAAGTCGTTGGAGATAATAACATGTACACCTTTGGGCTCCGATCCAATGAAATTCTTCGTTATTATAAAGAAGGCGGATATTCATCAAAAGAAGTGTACGATACTGATGAACGTATTCGACACACGTTAGATCAATTGATTCATTATAGCCCTTTTTCAAAAGGGGAAACAGAGTTCAAGGATTTGTATGATGCCCTTCTCACATACAATGATGAGTTTTTTGTACTCAAAGACTTTGCTAGCTATGTAGAGGCGCAGCAGCAGATTGATGACGATTATAAGCAAACAAGAGAATGGTGTAGGAAAAGCTTGATTAATATCGCTCACTCAGGAAAATTCTCAAGCGATCAGACCATTCAGTCCTATGCATCAGATATATGGCGTTTACAGCAAGTGAAAACGTTACGTTGATCGATTAAAGGAGGACATTATGTGAAGCAGCATGACATGTATCATAATAGCTTTTTACAGTCTTATAGGGAGCCTTTCGGTGCTGCACCGAGAGGCTCAAACGTTTCATTAACGATTGATGTCCACAATCACCATCAGGTTCAAAAGGTAATTGTCCATTATATTTATGATAAATCTGATGAAGAACAAACGAAGGAACTGGATTTATATAGTGAAAAGCATTACTACAACAGTTTCGAGGCGACCATAAAAATGCCGGATGAGCCTCAACTGGTTTGGTATTATTTTGAGATTGTATTAGAAGAATACACGTTTTTCTACGGACGCTTATCGATTGAAGAAAGTGGAGAAGGCGTTTTATATGAACACATCCCTCCGTCTTGGCAAATAACGGTGTACGACCCAGAGTACCAGACACCTAGGTGGTGGAAAAATGCCACCATGTATCAAATCTTTCCTGATCGATTCCATGTAGAAGGAGATCCGGAACTCGAGAAAGCTCCAAAATCGAGTTTAATGCATACGCATTGGGAGAATGATCCATATTACATTAGAGATGAGAATGGAGGAGTTGTTCGATGGGACTTTTTCGGCGGGAACATCCAAGGCATTATACATAAATTAGATTATATCAAATCGCTAGGGGTTACCGTCATTTACTTGAACCCTATATTTGAAGCTGAAAGCAACCATCGATATGATACAGGGGATTATCATAAGATTGATCTATTACTAGGCACAAAAGAAGACTTTGAACAGCTTATCGCTGAAGCGAAAGATAGAGGCATCGAAATTATGTTGGATGGTGTATTTAGCCATACAGGTAGTAATAGTATCTATTTCAATCAAAGAAATGAATACGATTCTCTAGGCGCATATCAATCCAAATCATCTCCCTACTATGATTGGTATATGTTCCATGAGTGGCCAGATGAGTATGAGGCGTGGTGGGGAGTAGGAACGTTACCTACGCTCAATAAGGAAGTGGAAAGCTATCAACAATTTCTCGTTCATAATGAAGACAGTGTCATAAAAACATGGCAACAATCTGGTATGAATCATTGGCGTCTGGATGTTGCGGATGAATTAACAGATGATCTAATTAGACAAATTTATCAGCAGTTGAAAACGAATGACGAATCTAGTGTTCTATTAGGTGAAGTGTGGGAAGATGCATCAAATAAATCAGCCTATGGGAAACGAAGGGAGTATTTTCTTGGAGGCGTACTTGACTCCGTCATGAACTACCCACTTCGCGATTTAATGCTAGATTTTATCAAGGGGGAAGTAGACGCTTACTTCCTCCATCGTCGCTTACTCACGTTACGAGAGCATTATCCTAGAGAGTATTTTTATGCTTTAATGAACATGCTCTCTAGCCATGACGTAGAACGAGTTAAAACGATGCTCGATGCATTTTTGCCTGATGACTTATTGGATGAAGAACGAAGGAACATTATACAACAACAAGTCAAAGCTTTAAGTTTATGGCTCTACACGTTTCCTGGTATCCCATCTTTGTATTACGGAGATGAAGCGGGCGTGACAGGAGGAAAAGACCCCGATAATCGTAAGCCATTTCCTTGGGGGAGAGAAGAGAAAGAACTCGTGCATTGGTACACCAAAATTGGTCAATGGCGTAGCAACCACGCTGCCCTTCGAACAGGAAGCTTTAAACCTCATGCTTTACACGAGGATGTGTATGCATACGAGCGCTGGGTTAAAAATGGGGTGGATGAGTTCGGGAAGAAAGCCAATAACGAACACATGCTGTATCTCATCAACCGTAACTACCAGGAAGAAATTGAAGTGACCTTGTCCATTAGAAAAGGAAGATGGCAGCACATGCTTGACCACCGAATGTTCCGTACTAAAAAAGGAAAGCTTACTATTACATTAGCTCCTTGTGAGAGTATGTTGTTGAGACATATACATTAGATAGAAGTCCTCTGGATGCTCCAAAGCAACCAGGGGATTTTTTATAATTTCATTAGGTATATGGAAGTCCAAATAGATAAAGATAATAAAAAGAGTTCAAAGTTTGAGAAAACGTGCGGATTCTTCAGGTATACTATCCTCATAATACATAATTAATAGTACTTACTGAGTAAGTATCTCAATGTTGATTCATCTAAAATCCTAGAATTTTTCCATCCTTTGTGTGTTTTTTCAATTCTTATGGGTAAAAGAAGTTAATTGATTGCAAGATTAGGGAAAAGATTTTGTATAAATAAGCGAATAGCGGGGTGAATACATGGACAATACATCGCTAACCTTACAGATTGATGGCATGGGACGCTTTGTGATTCCAAAAGAAATGCGTGATGCTTTAGGGTTTGAGGATCAAGGACTCGTCATTAACTCTCTATCTAAGCGAAGAGGGATTTCCATATCTAAGGCGTCAGCTAATACGGCTAAAAAAAATACAAAACGACTAGATGTAGATGGTCGGCTGTTAATACCTGCTCAATTCAGAAAAGAGCTTGGATGGGTGAAGGGAAAAGAGCTCGAGCTAGAAATAGAAAAAGATTATGCCGTGCTACAAGAAAGCCCTAGTCGATGTATTATTTGTGGGAATAAAAAGCAGTTACTTGAAGTGAAGGAATCATTTGTATGTGAGGATTGTTTGTCTACGGCGAATGTCGTTTATATCGAAAGATGGCAGAAAGGTCTAGATAAGCTAGTCCACCAATATAAGTCCTATTGCGAGCAAGCTTTGTCTTTTGAAGATGGAAAGGAACTCCATCAAGCACGTGTGAAGGGAAGACGACTTGAAACCATCCTGTTCTTTATAGGAGTAGGGAAGGACCATGCACTTATTGAACGAATTCAAGAAGCACATGATCGCCTCGGTAAGGTACGTGAAAGTGATGTATTCATAGACTCTTTCAAGAAAAGAGCAGAACAAGAAGAAGATTCAAGCCATGCACAAGTGTACCGTCAATTTGCGGAGCTAAGAGAAGAAAAACGTGAGAAGCATCAAAAGAAGCTAGCCAAAAATTTACCGGAAATCATTGATAATCGGTTTATGGAGCTGTGGGAACAGTTTAAAACAAACGAATTACGAAACTATCTCTTACCTTTAAAGATAGATGAGAGACTAAATGAATACGAACAGACTTTTAAAGAACTAACCCAAACATTTAATGAGGAAGTAACTGAAAAGGGCAAGAATGATAAATCCTCATTAAAAACCCTACACTCCGTTCGGATTAAGGCGAAAGCATTACGGTATATTTGTAAATACCTTGGTGATATGTATGGTAAACCTTATAAGAAGAAAGCCAAACAATATAAGGAAGTGCAACGTAACCTTGGAGATATAAATGATTTACGGGATTTCTTAAAGGAAATAAAACAGAATCAGAAGAAAGTAGATGTAAGCAAACAACAAATTCAACAAGTGAGAGGTCAATTAAACCAGGAGCTTGTTGAATTGTTGGAAAGTTTTGAAGTTAAAGAGCTTACGACGACATCTTAGGTATATTGTTTCACGTGAAACATCCTCATAAAGCATAAAAATCGGTAAACTATTATTAGTTTGCCGATTTTTTGTCTTCTTCTCGCCCCAAAAAGGTTTTCTTCATAAGGGCTGCAAGTTCAAGCTTGGTAATGGTCTCACAGTATGCGGCTTTGATTTTGCCTGAGGTTGACGTATTTGGTTTGGATAAGAAGTCTACTTTATCCCAATCGTCAAACCAGTCGTCGTTACTTGCTTTTTGGTGTCTAATTTCATCCCAGACCTCTTGTAATTTTGGACTATACAATAAAGGAGCTCTCGGCTTTAACTGACACTGGTATGTTTTTAAACGTAAGGGATAAGAGGAAGTGTCTTTAGTATGGTGAAATAAGTGAGGCCAATAATCCATTCGAGATCCCGTGTGTGGATGTTGAGACGTCCAGGCTAATACATTTTTTAGTCTTCGCTTGTCGTTGAATAAAAGGTGATATAACCGCTTTCCTAGTTCAATTCGTTTAAGGATGGAAGCGAAGTGATGCACGGTTTCTCCTATTATCATGATTTCAGTACCTTTTTGATATGGAATTAGAATATGATTTAAACTTAACAAGTCTTGAAGTTTAAATTCTATCGTACCAAGCACGTTTTTCTGTATTTGTTGAGATTGCACCAATCTATCTTCAATGTAGTGTTGCTCATTTGTTATCAATGCGTAGGTTAACATCGTTTTGGAAGGACGGTACCAAAAAAAATGCCAACTTGCTTCCATGAAAGAAGAGATATTCATTGCTGGCAGAAGATGAAATAATGGTTTGTGCTGCTTTTTGCTTTCCTCATAAAGCAATAATTGAGGGTATGCATCTTGGAAAATCAACCAATTCCCTCGTTCAAGAAACATAAAAAAGTCTACCTGTTCTTGTTCGGATAGTAAGTGGGGCAAGCATTCACCCTTTAAATCAGTCATATTCCATCCGGAATTTCTAGATACTAAATGAGCTAACAAAGCCCACTCAATCTCAGGGTACTCTTGATAAAATTTCAGGTATGCTGCCGTGCGAGTCACATTGTCTTTATTATATTGGTTCGTTTTATGTGAGATATAAGTGATGATGTCTTTTTCATCATGTGATAGAGGTGAGGGGGAAGTAGGAACAAGGCTTTCTTTTACTTTATTTTCCTTTATACTTTTCTTCATTTCTTGAATCATTTGGTTGTGTTGCTTCCTATGCTTCCAACTAATTAGGCTCACTTCCCTTCCGTGGTAAAGTGGCATTGTTTGTAGATTGTATGAGGCTAGGAGATGAAACATGAAGGTAGTTCTTTTTTTACATGTTTAGGATGAAAGTTGATACGCAATTAAATCTCTGTCTATATCCAAATGTAAAAGGAGACTTTGTTAACTATTGTGGATGATGTGCCAGAATCGCTCCATTCTCTTGAAGACTTGAGTTCGAGGTAAATACTTTTATTAAGCGTGATGTTTCCGACACCTTAATATGGAATAAAGGTTGCCTGGGAAAAACTCGCGTCCTGCCTCGTGTAGTGCCGCAGGAAAGCTAACTATTTCCCGGCCTTTCTTTTCTCCTATCAATGCAATGGAAACACCCCATTCCCCCCAAACTCTCTCAACTTCAAATCTTCAAGATTATGCCTCTTATGTTTCATAACTTTTTTCTATCAATCTTTGCGGACTTAAATAACCGCGGCATCTGCGTCTAAAGTGGGCGTTGTGTTATGTTGTTTTAGAATCATCCTTTGAATTAGCCCTACATGTATGACAAATATGATATGGTAATGAATAGGAAAAAATGTACGAAGCATGAATTGGAATAGTATATCAGTTAGGAGACGAATAAATGGATAGCTTTAACAGCCAGTTTTTATATTCAGTTTTAATCATCGCACTTGGATATATCTTAAAACGAACAAATTTAATTAAAGAGCAAGATGGTGAAGGTTTAGCAAGGATTATCTTTAATCTGACTCTGCCATCGTTATTAATCGTCACCTTTCATGATATTGAAATCGATTCCTCATTAATCCTGTTAATTGTAATAGCCATCGTATATGGTTTGATTCAAGCGGCGTTGGGTTTACTTCTCTTTAAAAACGAAGAAAAGCGCACAAAAGGAATGCTATCCATGATGGCGCCAGGCTTTAACATTGGACTTTTTGCGTTCCCGCTCGTTGAGGCGATTTGGGGGGAAGAAGGATTAAAATACTTTGGGATGTTTGATTTTGGAAATGCATTGATCGTATTTGGTGTTATTTATGTGATTGGCAGCATTTATTCTGATGCAGGTGAGCGAAAAGATTTGAGGCATGTGGTAGGCAAAGTAACCAAATCCGTTCCACTAATCACATACGTGACAGTATGTACATTAAATTTTACAGGAGTGACCATTCCTTCGGTTATCATTGAGGTTTCAGAAACGATATCCGTTGCTAATATGCCGTTATCTTTATTGCTGCTTGGTATCTACTTAAACTTCTCTTTCGCAAAAGGATCTAGTAGCCAAATTATTAAATTACTTTCTCTAAGATACGTAGTTGGACTAGGAATAGGGATTTTAATGTTTGTGTTTTTACCTTTTGAGAGTATGTTTAAATATACAGTACTTATTGCACTAATCCTTCCTATGTCAGCTTCTGTGTTGCCTTATGCGGTTGAATTTGATTATGATCGTAAATTTGTTGGTACTGTCTCCAACATTACCATTATCGTAAGTTTCTTCCTTCTCTGGGGAGTGGGGACCTTAATAATATAAAAAACATGCAGCGTTTAGGTATTTTTACCTATACGCTTTTTTATTAGGCTGGGGATGTTTTTTGATTATTATGAGGTAAGGCGCTTGCACATTTCTTCATTTTTCACATGTACTATATTGACATCTATTATGAAATGCTTTAAAGTTACGAGTATTCAAAAAATTATAATAAACACGTATAGAACCTATTGCTTTTATCATATAGTGGAACAAACGCTAAAGATGAAAAGGCGATATTTTTTTACCCCTAAAGCCTACAATCCCGATGAATTAACTTGGGATATCCATTTAGAACATAACTCTTATCAGGAGTGACGGAGGGAACTGGCCCGCAGATGTCCGGCAACCTGCTTACAAAAGCAAGGTGCTAATTCCAGCAAAATGACCATCATTTTGGAAGATAAGGCAACATTGCTTGTTAATCTGCCTTTCCAAAATGGGGAGGCAGATTTCGTTTGTGTAAAGCACTATTTTTATCCTGGTCAATCGTTAGGAGGTTGATGGAATGACAACAGTTACGCATGACAATTGGGAAACTAGTGAGAAGCCCGTTTTCGATATTATGACTCCTACAAAAGGAGCGCAAGAAGTGTTGGAATGGTCTTATCATCATTACGGTGATGATATTGTATATGCTTGTAGCTTTGGTGTAGAAGGAATGGTCATGATTGATTTGATTGCCAGAGTGAAGCCGACTGCAAGAATTATTTTCTTAGATACAGGAATTCATTTTAAAGAAACATATGAACTGATTGATAGAGTGAAGGAGCGCTATCCTGAATTACAGATCAAAATGGTAAAGCCTCATCTTACACTTGATGAACAGGCAGAAGAGTATGGAGAAGCCTTATGGGAGAGAAATCCGAATAAGTGCTGTAACATTCGGAAGATTATCCCTCTAGAGAAGGAGTTATCCCAAGAGGAAGCTTGGATTTCAGGTTTGCGAAGAGAGCAGTCTCCTTCTAGAGCATCTACGGATTTTCTAAACAAGGATGATAAATTTAAAGCCGTAAAAGTATGTCCGTTAATTCATTGGACTTGGCAAGATATTTGGAACTATGTGCGTAAAGAAGATTTGCCATATAATCCACTACATGAGCAAGGGTACCCAAGTATAGGCTGTTCTGTATGCACGGCTAAAGTTACCGATTCCGGTGACTCACGAGCTGGGAGGTGGGCTAACACAGACAAAACGGAATGTGGTCTTCATTCCGATTCTTAGAGTAATAGATAAGGAGATTATCCATGACAGTATTGGCGATTGCAGTAGCACTGTTTTTTGCAATGAACATAGGGGCAAGCGGCGCAGCAGCAGCAATGGGGACCACGTTTGGTTCTGGTGCTATCAAGAAAAAACGAATAGCACTTGTTCTATGTAGTGTCGGTGTTGTATTAGGAGCTTCTTTTGGTGGTCAGGAAGTTGCGGAAACGATCGGAAGTGGAGTGATCCCTTCTTCCATTATCAACCTAAAAGTTGTGTTAATTATTCTCTTTTCAGCTACCATGTCCCTATTTATCGCCAATATGCTAGGCATACCATTGTCGACTAGTGAAGTAACAGTCGGGGCTGTCATTGGAGTCGGTATTGCCAGTCAAATTCTCTTCGTAGAAAAACTTTTTTTTCTGTTATTGATTTGGATTTTGGTTCCGATTAGTGCCTTCTTGATAGCTCTATTGTCTGCAAAAGGTATAAAGCTTTTAGAGAATCATTCTACTGCAATCCATCAACCCAATTGGCAAAAACGATTCACGTTTATCTTGATTGGTGCAGGATTTCTCGAAGCAGTGGCAGCAGGCATGAATAACGTAGGAAATGCGGTAGGACCTCTAATTGGTGCAGGGGTACTTTCTATGAATACAGGCACTGTAGTTGGTGGGATTTTTGTAGCGCTTGGTGTTCTCTTGTTTGGAGGCAAGGTGCTGGAAACGAATGGGAAGCGTATTACCCGTTTTTCCTTAATTGAAGGGTGTTCCATTACAAGTATCGGTGCGGGTCTTGTGATAGCGGCATCTATTTTAGGGATTCCAGTCCCTCTAACACAAATTACTACATCCGCCATTATGGGAGTAGGAGCTGGGAAAAGTGGCCAAATCCTTTTCAAAAAGCGCATTATCAAGAGAATGTTAATGGTGTGGGCCGTATCCCCCGTATTCTCCTTAGTCTTTTCTTATGGATTAGTAAAATTGTTTTTAGAAAGTGATATGTATTCCCTTGTAGCCATTGGAAGCATGTTCTTGGCAACAGTAGGGTCGCTGTATCTTATTAAGACAGTACGGGAAGAAAAAGCAATGATTAATGAACAAGGTAGTGGCATTTAACTAATTATTGGAGGGTTACAAAATGACAAAGAGCGTACCACATGGAGGAACATTAATTAATCGATGGGATTCAGACTATTCTTATTCCCATATCCAAACAGAAATCGAACTAGATGCGATTGCATTAAGTGATTTAGAGCTTATTGGCATTGGCGGGTATAGCCCTTTAACCGGTTTTCTAGAAGAAGCAGACTATCACTCTGTCGTTGAGAATATGAAACTAGAGAACGGGCTTCCATGGAGTATTCCGATTACTCTTCCGGTTACAGAAGAGAAGGCAAATACGTTGAGCACTGGAGATGAGGTCCGCCTCGTCTATCAAGGGGATGTGTACGGTGTGCTAACCGTGAATTCGATCTTTTCACCGGATAAATCGAAAGAAGCACAATATGTGTATCAAACAACAGATGCTGCACACCCTGGGGTGAAAAAGGTGTATGATCGTCCTGATCATTATGTAGGTGGTCCGATTACATTAATCAAACGTACACCGAAGGGGCGCTTCACACAATATTATAAAGACCCTGTTGAAACAAGAAACTATTTCACAAAACAAGGTTGGGAAAACATTGTAGGATTCCAAACAAGAAATCCTGTTCATCGTGCGCATGAATACATTCAAAAGACGGCTCTTGAAATAGTTGATGGTCTATTCTTAAACCCATTAGTAGGCGAAACTAAATCCGATGATATCCCTGCTGATGTGCGGATGGAAAGTTATGAAGTCATCTTGGAAAACTATTATCCTGAAGATCGAGTGTACTTAAGTGCCTTTCCTGCAGCGATGCGCTATGCCGGGCCAAGAGAAGCTGTATTCCACGCATTGGTACGTAAAAACTTTGGATGTACCCATTTCATAGTCGGGCGAGATCATGCAGGAGTAGGCGATTATTACGGAACCTATGATGCACAAAAAATATTCTCAAACTTTACCGAAGAGGAATTAGGCATTAAGACGTTGTTCTTTGAACATAGCTTCTATTGCAAAAAGTGTGATGGAATGGCCTCTAACAAAACATGCCCACATGATAAAGAACATCATATGATGCTATCAGGTACAAAAGTAAGAGAAAAACTACAACGTGGAGAAAAACTACCTCCAGAATTTAGTAGACCAGAGGTAGTCGAAACATTAATCAAAGGGATGAAACAGGATGCGGTCCAAACAGGAGGAAAAGAGTAATGAGTGAAGAACGAAACCTAACTTGGCATGCATCTACTATCACGAAAGATCTTCGTCATCGTAAAAATGAACATAAAAGTGCCATTCTTTGGTTTACAGGCCTTTCTGGTGCAGGTAAATCCTCCATTGCCAATGCTGTATCTTTAAAGCTATTTGATGAATCCATCCAGCATTTTGTCCTTGATGGAGATAATGTACGCCATGGTTTGAATAAAGACCTTGGTTTTAGCGAAGAAGATCGCAAGGAGAATATTAGAAGAATAGGCGAAGTAGCCAAACTCTTTATTGATAGTGGCCAATTTGCCATTACAGCTTTTATTTCCCCTTTCCAGGAAGATCGAAATGATGTGCGTGAACTTGTTGAAGAAGATGAGTTCATCGAAATTCATGTGAAATGCTCGTTAGCTGAATGCGAGAAACGAGATCCAAAAGGGCTATATAAGAAAGTAAAACAAGGGGAAATTAAAAATTTCACTGGAATAGATTCTCCTTATGAAGCACCGGAATCACCAGAGATTGTAGTGGATGCAGAGAACGACTCAGTGGAAGCATGTAGTGATCAAATTATTGCATATTTACGCGAGCAACAATATATCTAATAAGAAGGAGTTAATCATAAAGGGGGCCATTAGATGGGGAAGGTATATCTTGTAGGTGCTGGACCTGGGGATGCAGACCTTATTACAGTCAAGGGACTGAAATGCATCCAACAGGCAGATGTTATTTTATACGATCGCCTTATTAACACAGAGTTACTGGAACAAGCCAAAGAAGATGTGGAGCTGATCTATTGTGGTAAGCTTCCGAATCATCATGCATTACAACAAGATACCATTAATCACTTCCTGGTGAAGCACGCTCGTAAAGGTAAGGTGGTTACTAGATTAAAGGGGGGCGATCCGTTTGTTTATGGACGTGGCGGTGAAGAAGCCGAAGCGTTAGCCAAAAACTGCGTCGATTTTGAAGTCGTCCCTGGCATTACATCTGGAATCGCAGCACCTGCTTATGCTGGTATCCCAGTCACCCATCGTGAACTTGGCTCTACTTTTGCATTTGTTACTGGTCATCAGAAAGAAGGAGAGGAAGAAGAGCTGCGCTGGGAAAGTCTAGCAAAGGGAATCGATACATTAGCTATTTATATGGGAGTGAAAAATCTTCCATATATCGTTGATCAATTAACGAAGTATGGGCGTAGCTTTTCAACCCCCGTTGCCCTGATTCATTGGGGAACAACACACGAGCAAAAGGTGACGACAGGAACACTAGCAACTATTGCAGAGGATGCGGAACGAGACGAAGTCAAAAACCCTAGTATGATTATCGTAGGAGAAGTTGTAAGATTCCGCGAAAGCATTAGTTGGTATGAGAAGCTACTAGAGGAGCAAAATGAACAAGTAGTAGCGGCAAATGTGAACTAAGGAGAGGTCGGCAATGCAAGCTGTACTATATGTATGTCATGGAAGTCGTGTAGCAAAAGGAAGACAACAGGCGGTATCATTCATTGAGCAATGCATGGAAACCATTGATGAACCAATACAAGAGGTTTGCTTCCTTGAGCTAGCTCAACCTACCATTGAGGAAGGTGTGCAGGCATGTATCGAACAAGGTGCGACGAAGGTCGCGGTAATACCGATACTGTTACTTTCTGCTAATCACGCAAAGCACGATATTCCAGATGAACTTGAGCCTATAAAACAAGCCCACCCATCGGTTCAGTTCCAATATGGGGCACCATTTGGTGTGCATGAGCGCATTGTTGATATTTTGCTAGAACGTATCCATGAACAGGGAACGGAGCCCACTACAGACGATATGATCTTACTTGTAGGTAGAGGAAGTAGTGATGAAGCAGTCAAGGAAAATTTCCGAGAGATTGAATCCTATGTAAAACAAAAAACCAACCTACATAAGGTAGAAACCTGCTATCTTGCTGCGGCTCATCCGACCTTTGCTGAGGGGTTAGAACAAGCAAAAGCTTCAGAGGCTAAACGTGTATTCGTAGTACCTTATTTGTTATTTACGGGCATTCTCATGCAAGAAATGACAGAAGCGATTGAAGAGTTATCCTCTCCTCAACCGTTCATTCTATGTAACTATCTTGGCTATCATCCTAACCTTCGTGAAGTCTTGCGAGATCGCGTGTATGAGGCAATAGGTGCATGAGTTCCTATCCGGTTATGCTGAATCTTGCCAATAAGAAAGTGCTCGTTGTAGGAGGGGGCTCCATAGCTTACCGGAAGATTTCTGGTCTACAAGATTCAGGTGCAAGTATCCATGTTGTGGCCCAGTCAGTGGATCCGTCCATTGAAGCACTTGAACAGTTAGGTGCTGTTAACGTGGAACGAAAGGCATTTGAGTCGAGTGATCTGGCTGGAGCATTTTTGATTATTGCGGCGACAGACAGCATAGAAGTCAATGAATGGATTAGCAAGGAAGCAGCTGATCATCAATTAGTAAATCGAGCAGATCGGGCCGCGTCTGGAAATACCATCATCCCTTCTAGTATTAAAAGAGGTAAACTGACTATCGCTGTTTCAACAGAAGGAGCAAGTCCGAAGCTAACCAAGAAGATTAAGCAAGAAATCGCAGAGAAATACGACGAATCGTATGAAGCGTATATTGACTTTTTACATGAAGTCCGAGGTCGTGTTCACCATTCCAATCTGAGTCAAGAAACAAAAAAACGACTCCTCGAGCAAGTACTCGAGGAAGAATACCGAACATCCCCCTCCAAGCGACAACATTTCTTGTATCAACTCGAATTTGGGTTTTTGCAAGATGAGTGAGAGGCTTGGGGCGTGTGTAAAGGTAGGAAACCACTCGTGTTGAGTGGTTTTTTTATTGCTCTCTTTCTTGTTGATTCAGAGCGAGGTTGGGAGTGTTGAGCAACTTTCTGAGAGGGGAGGGAGGTGAAATAGAGCTTGGGAGCGACATTTTGGCGAGAAAGAGGAAAAACGGAACGACAATTTCGAAATAGGGGCGACTTTTCTGAAATAGGAGCGAGCGCGGAATTCAGAGGTACCTTAACGCGCGCACCCCGTGCTCCTCCCTTTCTCTTAAATATATATCTTGCGAAAATAGTTAACCAGGTGTACTATTAATGGAGTGAATATATCGAGAAAGGAAGTTTGTGATTGGATCAAGAGAAAATGAAGCTGATTTCTGAGCTGGAAGTTACCATGCGCATGTTTATTAGAGATTTTAGGAAAGAAATGAACGAACAGCTTGGGGACGGGTTTACCAGTAGTGATGTTGCTTTTTTGCGTATAATAAATGAATCAAGTAATCAAAATGTATCGACTCTTGCTTCTACGCTGAATGTATCCAAAAGTCACGCTACCTCTGTTACAGATCGACTGGTGGAGAAGGAGCTTATTACACGGGAGCGATCGACGAGTGATAGGAGAGTTATTGTATTAGCTCTTACAGATAAAGGTAGTGAAGTGCTTACTCATTTAGAGGGCATACGTGAGAAGTATATGCAAAAACGATTTGAGCCATTGTCAAAAGAAGATCTCAAAGAACTTATTCGAATTTATAGTTTACTGAGCAGTGAGGAGGAGTAACGTGGAGCATCTTGAACACAGACAAAAAGTGACCATTATGATTGCCATTATGGCAGCGATGCTGTTCGCCGCATTGAACCAAACCATTGTCGGCACAGCGTTACCCGTCATTGTAGCGGATATTGGGGGGATGGACTATTTTAGTTGGGTCTTTACCATTTACATGTTAACGACGAGTCTTACAGCTATTCTAGTTGGTAAACTCTCCGACACCTATGGAAGAAAACCGTTTATTTTAGTCGGAATAGGTGTGTTTATTGTTGGAGCGCTATTATGTGGAACGTCCGTGAATATCTATCAATTAATCATCTATCGTGGAATTCAAGGCTTTGGAGGCGGGATGATTATGTCCACGGCATTCACAGCTATCGGAGATTTATTCCCACCACGTGAACGCGGTCGTTGGCAAGGATTAATGGCGTCTGTGTTTGGACTTTCCAGTGTCTTTGGACCAACCCTTGGTGGTTATATCGTAGACACCTTTAAGTGGAATTGGGTATTCTGGGTCTTCCTGCCGTTTGGTATTGTTGCTTTTATTATGATTTATAAAATGTTTCCGAACATCAAATCAGACGAAAAAACAACGGTCGATTACCTTGGTGCCATCATTTTAGCTTCAACCATCACACCTCTCTTATTGGCTTTTTCATGGGCAGGGGAAACGTATGCATGGGATTCTGCAGTTATTATTGGCCTGTTTAGTTGGTCTGTAGTGGCGTTAAGTGTATTTGTTTATGTGGAACAGAGAGCGAAAAATCCTGTGATCCCACTACACTTGTTTAAAAATAGTATTTTTACGATTTCAAATGTCAGTGGACTATTAATGGGGATGGGCATGTTTGGTGCTATTATGTATATGCCATTCTTTATTCAAGGCGTTATGGGCATATCGGCTACGAAGTCAGGATTTGTCATGATGTCGATGATGCTTAGTATGGTCATCACGAGTACAGTAGGTGGTCAACTGATTACGAAAACAGGGCGATATAAGGTTTTTGCCATTGCAGGACTACTTATCATGGGAATAGGGATGTTCTCGATGTCCCAGATGAATGTAGACACTACATTAATTGGAGCGGTTCGAAACTTGATGATTGTCGGATTAGGTTTAGGACTTAGTTTCCCAGTTTTAACGCTAACCGTGCAAAATGCTGTTGATTATAAATATTTAGGTGTAGCCACATCGGCTTCGCAGTTTTTCCGCCAAGCAGGAGGAACCATTGGCGTATCGATTATGGGGGCGATTATGAATCGCATTATGACGAATGAAATGCAAAGTCTATCGATTTCTTCTGGTCAAACTTCTCAGCTAGACACTGTGAAAGCAATTGAAGATCCTCAAGTATTGATGGATCCAGATAAGATTAATCAGATTAAAGAAACTGTTCCTAATGAGATGTTACCTGTATTTAACCAGGTTATTGATAAGGTGCAGATTGTGTTAAGTACTGCATTAGGTGGTTCATTTCTGTTTGGGACGTTTGTTTTGGGAGTAGCTCTAGTGCTAATTTTATTCTTAAAGGAAATTCCTTTACGCATGACGAATAAAACTGATGAAGAATCTGCCAATGAGAATACTCATGAGGGCAATGTTCAAGAGTCTGAGGCTACAGTATAAACAAAGCCCCACTGATTATCCGAATTCAGTGGGGCTTTTTAGTATTTTTATTTTAAAATAGACTCTATAGCTTTTGCTACACCGTGCTCTTCATTTGTAGCCGTTACCCAGTTTGCTTCTTTTTTCACAACATCTTGCGCATTTCCCATTGCTACGCCATAGCCTGCCTCGTGAATCATCGCTATATCATTTAAGCTGTCTCCAATAGCCATAACATGATCCATGGAAAGGTCGAGCCACTTCGATACTTTTCGAAGTGCAGTTGCTTTATTAATTCCAACAGGATTTACCTCAATATTGGTTAAGCTTGAGTTGGTCACTTCGAACGTACCTTTTTCTTTTATTTCATTCATTACAGTTTCTCGAAGTTCGTCATCATGTATCTCAAATCCGAATTTGATCCAGTCGTAATCCTCTACTTCTTTTTCGAAAGGAAGTTGGCTACTAAAGCGGCCTTGTACGGTTGAGGACCAGAAAGCTACATTGTGTCGATTCGTAAGTTCCCATAGGTGCTGAACATCTTCCATAGGGAGGGTATTCCGTTCAACAAGGGTAAAATCCTGATCGTAGATTTCTCCTCCATTGATGGTGACAAGGTAGGCAGATTCTCCAAGTGTCGTAATAATATCTTTACAGGTGGACAAGGCTCTGCCTGTGCTAATGACGACATGGATGCCTTGTTCTTTCGCTTTATGAATGGCGTTACGATTTTCTTCAGATATTTCATGATGTTTATTTAGTAACGTACCGTCCATATCTATCGCGACTAATTTAATATCTTTTTGCATGTGTTCTTGTCCTCCTTTTGTCCAACAAACAACCACTCTTATTCTAATACAAAAATCTTAATACGGGTAGGGTTGAGAGCAAGAACTTGTTTATGTCCTATATTAGAAGCAAGTTGTTGAATCTTTTACACGTGTTTCATTCTCAAGTAGTATATACGTAAACGAATGGAAAATGGAGGAGAATGCATGCCACAACAGCAGAGAAAGATAGCTGCGATTCAATTCAATCCGAAGTTAAACCGTCGAAATGCCAATATTAAGGAATTGAATGGGTTAGTCCGTGAGGCAGCTGAAAATGGAGCAGAGCTGATTGTAACACCAGAGATGGCTACAACAGGGTACCATTATCTTGATCGTTCTGCTATATCCCCATATGTTGATACAATCCCTGGACTTACCACAGCTCAGTTCAGTGAAATCGCTAAAGCATATCAGACTCATATTGTCATTGGAATGGCTGAGTTGGATAGTGAAACAGGTCTCTATTATAATTCGGCAGCGTTGGTTGGACCTGAGGGATATATTGGAAAGTACCGAAAAATTCACCAGTGGGTGGTCGAAAATTACTGGTCCTGCTGGGGGGATATTGGTTGTCCAGTATTTGAAACAGAAATTGGGAATATAGCGATGATTATATGTCAGGACGCAACGTACTTGGAGTCTGTTCGTCTTGCTGCAGTAAATGGAGCGGATATCCTATGCTTTCCAACCAATTCTTCAGGAGCATCTATCTCAATGCTTCAGCATTGGGCAGAAATGAATGGCCTCTATATTGTGAGTGCGAACCGGTCAGACAAAGAAGAAGACTTTAATATGATAGGGGCTAGCGCTATTTGGGCACCTAACGGCGAAAAGATTGCAGAAGCTCCGTTCACGAGTGAAGTTACAGGATGTTCCCCTTCTATACTCTATGGAACTATTAATACGAGTGACTACCAGAATCACGCTAAAAGTAGAATGCTGGAACGAAGAATGGATGCGTATAAAGAACTCATGCTTTTTTTAGGTCCGTGGGATTATACGAAAAATACACATTCTCGATCGATAAAGGCAGCTACTCTCCAATATGAACCAATCATTGGGGATAAACAAGCTAACCTTAGTAAGGTAAAAAAACTGGTTAGAGAAAAAGTGGAGGGTGACGTCAATTTAATTGTCTTGCCAGAGCTTTCCTTAATTGGACCAGTAAAAACGATTAGAAAACAAGACATTCATCCTTTTGCAGAAACGGATGATGGCCCCACTATACAGGAAATGAAGCAGCTAGCACGTGAGGTAGAAGCACATATCGTGTTTGGATTTGCTGAACAAGAAATGCCCCACTTTTATAATGCAGCCCTATTAATCAGTCCACAAGGAGAAGTAATTGGCAAGCATCGTAAAATTCATTTAAATGAACAGAATGATAAATGGGCTACACCAGGTGATCGAATCTTCGTGACGCCAGTGAATGGATTTGGGCGTGTTGGGATGATGATTGGGTATGATGCCACGTTTCCAGAAGTTGCCTCTGTATTAGCGGTGAAACGAGCAGATATGATTTGTATTCCAGCGAGTTGGAGTGGAGAACACGGTGTGGAACTATCTATGAACCAACAGATATTTCCGCGACCGTACCCAAAAGGGACCGTGTCTACTTGGGATGCAGTGGCTAAAGGAGCGCAGGCTTATACGATTGTATCGAATTTTGTGGGCACTTCTATAGAGTTTAAAGGACGAAGTGCAATCTACAATCTTGATCAAAATTATGTTCATGATCAAACGGTCATTGCTTCTGATAGCCAAGAGGAAGTATTAGTGAATCAATTCCATACAATGAAAACAGACTGGTGGTTAAATCAAGAAAAATTAATATTAACGAGACGAACATCTTATTACAAACCACTTGTTACGAAAGTCCCTCCCTTTTTATAGAGAGTGGGATAATAGTACTGACAATATTTTCTCAAATTTGACAATTTTACACGAAATTTACGAAAAATTAAAATAATTGAAGTGCTCTCATGTTATTCTTACAACTGTATTCAAAATATGGGAGGGGAATTTCATTGCGAAAAAATAAGCTATCCTTGAAGGTATTGTCAATTGCTGCGGTAACGTCAATGGTACTTAGTGGATTTACGGGAGTATCATCTGTAAGTGCAGATGATCATATGGACAAGAAACACAAGGAGAACAAACATCATAAGATTGAAAATGTTATCTTTTTGATTGGTGACGGTATGGGGCCTGCTTATACAACGGCCTATCGTTACTTAAAAGATGACCCATCTACAGAAATGATGGAGCCTACTGGTTTTGACCCATACTTAGTTGGAATGCAAAAAACAAACGCGGATGACCCTGAAGAGAACATCACAGACTCTTCAGCAGCAGCGACGTCGATGTCATCAGGCATTAAAACGTATAATGGTGCTGTTGCAGTTGATAATGATGAGTCTGAAGTAGAGACAGTTCTAGAGCAAGCAAAAGAAAACGGCAAATCTACAGGGCTTGTGGCAACGTCTCATATCAACCACGCGACGCCTGCTTCCTATGGTACACACAATGTAAGTCGTAATAACTACAATGAAATAGCAGATGATTATTATGATGAATTGATTGATGGGGAGCATAAAGTCGATGTCCTTCTTGGTGGCGGAACGAACTATTTTGACCGTGAAGATCGTGATCTTACAAAAGAGTTCCAAGAAGACGGTTATAGCTATGTAACGACAAGTGAAGAGCTAGAAAACGATGACAATGAGCAAGTAATCGGTTTATTCGCACCTGTTGGTCTTCCTAAAATGAAAGACCGTACAGAAGAAATCCCATCCCTAAAAGAAATGACAACAAGTGCAATTGATCGACTGAATAAAGATGAAGACGGCTTCTTCCTAATGGTAGAAGGAAGTCAAATTGACTGGGCAGGTCACGGAAACGATATCGTGGGTGCTATGAGTGAAATGGAAGACTTTGAAAAGGCCTTTAATGCAGCAATTGAATTTGCGAAAAAGGACAAGCATACATTAGTTGTGGCTACAGCTGACCACTCCACTGGTGGGTTAAGCATTGGTCGTGGTGGACCTTACAAATTTGATCCACAGGCAATAAAAGATGTGAAGCGAACTCCAGACTTCTTTGCTGAAAAGATTGAGAATGGCGCAAATGTAAAAGATATCTTGAACGAATACACAGAATTTGAAATTACCGACGAAGAAGCCCAATCTGTAGAAGAAGCGAAAGAACAATTAGATGAGAATAGTTATGCTGTGTCCGATGCAGTTGCAGAAATCTTTAACGTTCGTGCTCGTGCAGGCTGGACTACGGGCGGCCACACAGGGGTAGACGTACAAGTATATGCATACGGTCCTGGTAAAGAAATGTTCATGGGTATGACGGATAATACCGATCAAGCTAAGAGCATCTTCAAGGTGCTAGAAAATGACAAGGCACGTGATGACCATGGCAAAGATGATGACGATGATAAGAAGAAAGACCACGTGAAATTCAAAGACTTCGATAAGGACGACTTTGGTTTCAAAGAAGTACAAGATCTAGTCATGAAAGATATTATCCATGGTTTCATGGACAATACATTCAAACCACAAAATAAAATCACAGTACGCCAAGCGGAAATTCTACTTGAAAACTCCACAGATGAAGAAGTAGAAGTAGAAATGGAAGGCGACTTAACGTTTGGAAAATTAGCTGAACTTTTCGTAGATACGCTAGACCTTGGCGAAACTGGTTCTTTTGAAGAGAATGTAGAGACAATGAAAGATGCTGGTATCTTCACAGAAGTGGAATATACAGCAAACGACAACGTACCTCGAGTGAAGTTCTCTATTTTCCTTCATAGAGCTTTAAATAACTAATCTAATAATCTGTAAGTCTAGCCTCAGACTATATTGTCTGGGGCTTTTCTAATGATGTGAATCACTCAAAGAAAGGGCTCTTATATCAGGAAATCTTATGTTCTCCTTACTCCCTTTGTTCTATTGAATTTAGACAAGCATAGGATGATAACAACATAGATTTAAGTGGAAAGGGTATGCTTGTTATGATTTCTAATAGAGCGAAGATTGCAGCCTCTTTGTATGCAACGATGTCGATTAGTTTCTGGGGCATTTCGTTTGTCTCCACTAAAGCAGTCCTCGATAAGCTCGATCCCTACACACTACTAGTGATTCGATTTGGGATTGGTGCTTTGTTTTTATGTTTATTATTACTTCTTACGCGCTCCCCTTTAAAGATCCCACTCCCCTACATACCACATCTCATCGTACTTGGGATTATTGGTGTTTTCGTCCATCAAATTTTGCAAGCAACTGCCTTACTTACGATTCACGCTTCTGATGCAGGGTGGTTAATCTCGTTTTCTCCCGTCTTTACCGTTATCCTGTCGATGATTTTTTTACATGAGAAAATCACATTACCTAGAGCTGCAGGGATAATGCTAGCCGTCTTTGGTGTTCTTCTTGTAACGACCTCTGGAAATGGACAATCTCTTCACTTTGCTTTGAATATTGGGTATGTGTTAATGATTTTAAGTACATTAAATTGGGCCGTGTACTCTGTACTGTTGAAGCGTTTGAGGATTCCTCTCCCCTCTCTTGTCATTACGTTTTATATGAGTTTGCTTGGTTTTGTCCTAACGCTTCCTATTCTTATTAAAAAGGAAGGCTGGGTCCAACTTTCTTCCTTAACTTCTGTAGAGTGGGCTCATTTATTATTCTTGGGAATTTTTGTTTCAGGAGTAGCGTATTGGTACTGGGGGAAGGCCCATGAGGTGTTAGAAGCATCGCAGGCATCTGTGTTTATGTATCTTGAGCCTGTCGCCACGTTAATCGCTGCGATTTTCCTATTACAGGAGAGGATATTCCTCATAAGTGTGCTAGGAGGAATCATAATCATAATAGGGGTCGTACTTGTAAATGCACAGCGGAGTTTGGTGTTGCAGAATGTACCTTGGAGAAAGCGGAAATAGTGGTGTAGCATAGCTGAATCTCTCCTGAAAAATATCTAGCGCAATCCACGGCAGGCTCAAGCAAGTCTTAGTTGTCTCGAATGTTGCCAATAAAGGAGGATGTAGCATGACGTTGAATGACCGGATGAACAATATATTGGGTGACCTACAATCTCCCTCCTCAGAGGAAGTTAGAGCAGCATTATTAGCTTTGAATGTGTCATTGAAGGATTTGCAGGAATACCTAGATACAGCTGGTCCTAAGCCATACTATCGTAAGTTGCTATATCAAAACGAACAGGTAGAACTACTTGTGATGAACTGGTCTGAATTAGAATGTGCTCCACATGATCATGGCCATTCGTATGGATGGATTCAGGTGATTAGAGGGACATCAGAAAATACCATATATGAAGTGAACGGAAATCAGATTCCAGAAGAATTGTTTTCTATGAATGAGTCAGAAAGAAGTGTGTTTTTTGCTCCGAAAAAAGGCGTTCATAAAATGAAGGGAACTAGTGATGCAGGACTTGTAACGCTTCATTTATATGCCCCACCTATTACTGGTATGAAAGTGTATGACTTGGAGACCTGTGCGGCATGTGTTGTATCGGATGATTGTGGAGCTTGGTGGCCAGATGAGCAAAGGCAGAAGGTTAGAGAAATTAAGTTAAAGCAGAAGAATGATTAGAAAAGTTAGCTAGTGGATATATTGTTATTGAATTGGAAAAAGGAAGGTATCATCCCAAATAGATGATACCTTCCTTTTTCTTAGTATAGCCGATTTATAGTGGAGCTAGCTTGAATTTCGTTTCATCCAAGTTCCATACATCATCGAAGGAATTCGAATACACTGTGAAATCCAGTTGTTGGCCTATTTCATACTTCTCCACTCGATCAACTGGTACTTCGAATACCTTGCCATGTTGATCTTCGTTATCAGGTGCGACGGTTTTAACTAATAGAATATTTTGATCTGTAACCTTTTCAATCACATATACAGGAAAGTTATGGATGATGGTGTTCTCGCTGTCTTTCCAACGCTTAAAAGTAATAGCATTAACGATTTCAACTAGAAAAGCAAATAGGGCGTACATGTAGACACTCCTTGTATGTCATTTTCCTCATTTTAACATATGGTTTGAAAGTTCACGATACTGCCATATTACCTTATATGAGACAAGCATCTACTATGGTATAACAAAAGGGAAGAGAGTCTTTTGTATAAGGGGGAAAGGGAGAAGTGAAGTACAAAAAATCGATAACGACTCTTGTACTGGTGATTGCTTGTTTAGCTTTTGTAGCTACTATTGTTGGTATTTTTGCAAGTGGAGGTGCTGGGCCTAAGGAGATTCAAACACTTCATGATGAAGTCATTACCTTACATGGAAAAGGATTGTATCAGTTTGATTCTGTTAGCGGCGCTTCTCAAGTTATAGCCCAGGATATTGTGACGTTGTGTTTAAGCATCCCCTTGCTGTTGCTATCTTTAATTTGGTACAAAAAGGGAAGCATAAAAGGACGACTTATGCTCGTTGGAACGCTCAGTTATTTTTTATACACCTATGCCTCGTACGCTTTCTTGTTAATGTATAATCCTCTTTTTTTACTCTACGTCATTCTGTTATCAGCTAGCTTTTTTGCATTTACGTTAGTCATGGTGTCTTTTGATTATGAGAATCTGCACACATACTTCCACAACAACTTACCTACAAAATTAATTGGCGGCTTTCTGTTCTCCCTCTCCTTTTTATTACTGTTCTTATGGCTTGGACGAATAGTACCTCCTCTAGTTAACGGAGGGGTTCCTGTTGGTCTGGAACATTATACGACACTTGTTATTCAGGTGCTTGACCTAGCTTTTATTGTCCCTGTTGCTATTGTGGGAGGGATATTAGTCTTGAAGCGAAATGGGATTGGTTATTTACTAGCAACCATTTTAATTGTAAAAGGTATTACGATGTTAACGGCCATCACTGCGATGATTATCAATCAGGCCAGAGCAGGCATACCTATGACAGTAATGGAATATGCACTGTTTCCTGTTTTTAATATTGTCGTTATATATTGCTTATATGTCTTGCTGAAACATGTTCAGGAACCACGAATACCAGGAGGGATCATGGATGAAAACACTAATCTTGTACGCAACTAAATATGGTAGTTCTGAGAAAGTTGCTCATCGACTAGCGCCAAAACTACCTGGTGATGTACAGACGGTTTCCATTATGAAAGAGACTCCACCATCATTAACATCGTATGAAACAGTTATATTGGGTGGCTCCATCTATATGGGTGCCATCCAGAAACAGTTAAGCAACTATGTGAATGAACATTTAGAGGAGCTCTTAGAGAAACGAGTCGGACTGTATATTTGCGCAGGAGAACAAGACCCAGAAGTGAGATCCAAGGAATTGGTGGACAGCTTCCCGAAATCTTTATATGAACATGCTATTGTGAAAGAGATTGTAGGACACGAATATCATTTTGATAAAATGAATCTGGTCGAAAAGCTTATGCTGCGTATGAAGGGGATAAAAAAGAGTTGCTCCGCTCTTTCTGATGAAAGCATTGATCATACGGCACATATGATGGCTGAAACTCGTCGTTAGTAACTAACGGCGAGTTTTTCTTGTGTTGATTCCCATCACCTATTTAGATACACTAAACATACTGTTATATGAATTGAGGTGACCGCGTGGAGCGTACAGAGGACTTAATTGAATTGTGTTTATTAATAGGGAAAATGATGATGCAAAATGGAGCGGAGACCTATCGTGTGGAAGATACGATGACGCGGATTGCCCAATCTTTTGGACGGGATGAAGCACAAAGTTATGTAACCCCTACCGGGATTGTGTTTACGATTAGCCCTGGTGCCCCTGCAAAATTGGTAAGGATCTCAGATCGAGCGACAAATCTCGAAAAAGTAAAGCTTGCGAATAATGTCTCTAGAAACATTACAAGTGGAGACATGTCTATTCAGGAAGCGTATAAAGAGCTTAGAAAAATTGAAACCAGTCCTACCGATTATTCCATGCTAATGCAAATCATCGCTGCTACGTTAGCGAGTGGTTTCTTTAGCATCATGTTCCAGGGGAGTTGGTACGATTTCCTACCAGCTTGCATAGCAGGAGGGCTAGGATTTATTGCATTAATTAATTTTATTCGATTGTTTGAAATAAAATTTGTTGCTGAATTCATTGCCTCGTTGATGATTGGTTTTACGGCCTTTTTTCTTTTTTCATTAGGTATTGGGGAGGAAGTTGATAAGGTAGTTGTTGGTTCTGTCATGCCGTTGGTACCAGGTCTGCTTATCACCAACGCCGTAAGGGATTTGATGGCAGGTCATCTTATTTCAGGACTCGCCAAAGGGGCGGAGGCCTTTCTAACGGCATTTGCGATTGGGGCAGGTATTGCTGTTATGTTTGCACTATTTTAGAGATCGTGAGGAATGACTATGTTGATTGAACACATCATAGCAAGCTTTTTTGCATCAGCTGCTTTTGGAATCATCTTTCAAGCGCCAAGAAATACGCTCATCAAATGTGGCCTCGTCGGCATGATTGGCTGGGTCATTTACATATCCTTAGTGTGGGAAGAAGTCGATAGTGTCCCTGCTACACTCATCGCCTCCTTTGTGATTGCCATGGTCAGCCAGATGCTTGCACGTATGTACAAAACGCCTATGATTGTATTTAGCGTAGCGGGAATTATCCCACTCGTACCAGGTAGTCTTGCGTATGACGCGATGCGAAGCTTTGTGCAAAATGACTACAGCCTCGCTATCTCCATTGCGGCGAAAGCATTTATGATATCCGGAGCGATTGCGTTTGGGCTTGTGTTCTCGGAAGTGATTAATCAGATTTTGAAAAAGATGAGAAGAACAAAAGCGCAAGTGAGGTGATGGTTGGACCTCACTTGCGCTTTTTTTGGTTTGCGAGCATAATTTGAACTTTGCGATCAATTTTTAAAATTTCAGAGCAATTTTCTCGATTTCGGATCAACTTTTAACATTTCGGAGCATCTACCGAATTTATCCGTTCTTCACCATATCCACATACAATTGCTGATACGCTTTCGCCTCGTGGTTCATGCCGAGCTCATTATACAGTTTCGACAACCACTTCACTGGTTTCGGATTTTGCTCATTGAGCTCCATTTCCCAACTGAAGCACTCAATCGCTTGATTTAGTTGATTGAACTCGTAATACAGTTCGCCCAGCTGCAGTTGTTTGTTTGGATCGTCCTCGAGTTCCTGGATTTGATCCACTTTTGCTATCGTTTGTTGTGCTTCTGGTACATCTCGCAGTGGGTTGAGCCATTGCTGGATATACGAAATGCTGTGTTCTTTCATCAGCATTCGAATCGCTTTTTGCAACAAGGCCTCGGCTTGCCTTGGTATCGTGGTGAAAAGTGAGCCAATCACCGTATTTAATTCTTCTATAGATACAGAGCTTGATTCCAAATCAATGTGGTCGACGATGTGATCAAATGTTTTGACCTGAGAAGGATGCAGTTCTATATGATGCGTTGCAATCAGCTTCAGCGCTCTTTCAGGCTGATCCTGTTTCAAGTACGTATCCAGTATATCCTGTTGGAGCGGTTCAAGATTAGGTGCACGCTCATATAAGTCTTCTAGCAGACGAATCAATTCATCACTCTCGAAGTGAACTTTTATCTTTTCGTGGATTGCTTCATATAATTCATTGGTTTGCTGTTTGTTAAATCGGTCGATGGAAAGGGCTATGTCATCAATCCAGCGTCCTTGTTGTTGGAGGAAAGTGGACAGCTGGTTAAACCGTTCAGGGGTGTCACGGTTCTCATATAAAAATTGCTCGACGTATATTGGGTCTTTTTCAAAAAGGGAGGCATCTAAGTTTTCGTAAAGCGGTGCGTATTTTTTAAAATCTAGTTCGCCGGCAAGTGATTTCACCCAGCTGTGTGTTGGCGCAAAGGCTTGTGCTACTCGATAAATACGATAGCAAGCATACATTTTCCCAGAGCGACGATCCTCGTTATAAAGCGTCTTAATAAATTTCATGAGCTGTTCTTTTTTAATAAAGGATTCAAAAAAGGTCGCAATGAGTGTTGTTTCCTGGAGAGTGTGTTGCTTTTGAAGCTTCGGAAAAAGGTCGTTGAAACGGTGCTTTTTATAAGGTCCAGATGCAGCTATGATGGCATCGATGAGTGGGTGAGGAGCACGGAAGGTAACGCCATGTTCGAAGGCATTTGCAGCATGAGAATTGGGCTTTAGCTCTTTGGCTTTTACGGTGTTGATATACGCATCTTTGTAAAAGAACAAGTAAAAGAGCTGTGCTTCCGCATCTCTAGCCTCGATGATTTTGCTTTGTTTATAAATGGTCATACGTTCTAAGTTGAACGTGTAGGTGTGTTTTTGATCTTTAACAGAAATCGTTGTCGTGGACATGGAATCCCTCCTATTGGTTACCTTGAGGTTATCATAATTTACTTTTTTTAGCACGAGAAAAATAACCCAGGTCTTAGGTTGGCCTGGGTTTAGGATTCTTATTTAATAATGGTTGAACCTTTAATTTTCTCAGGCTTCGCACCTAACACTAGCAGGCTAATCTTAGGATATCCTACTTTTTGGTGGTTTATGAAAAGTTGTTGAACATAGGCAAAATCGCTGTCTTGTTTTAGCCTCTCTATTTCCTCATGATATAACTCCAATACTGAGCTTTTTACGTAGGTTGGGGTATGATTACATGGGTCATCGTCCATTAACAGACATCCCATATAATGATACTGAATTTGCAGTTGGCGAGTTAGGCTTACGACATGAATTAATTTTTCGTGAAGCTTCGGTTCCGTTGATATCAACTGTTCGATAGCTGCCTTTGCGTCATACAATTCGTCAAGACTACTTAACTTTGTCATCATGGCTCCTCCTTTATTCATCCCACGGTTTTAACAAGGTAATATGTTCCGCTAACTCTTTACTTTCTTTCCGTCTCGTCTTTCTTCGTTCAGCACGTTCATTGGCAGATTCATATAGGAATTTTTCTTCCTCTGTTTGTGGTATGACAGATGGTACTTCCACTGGATTTTTATCATCATCAAGGGCTACGAAGGTTAAAAAAGCCGTTGCGGCAACACGGCGATCCCCGTTAATCATGTCCTCTGCAATCACTTTGCAGAAAATCTCCATCGATCTTTTTCCAGTAGAGGAAACAAACGATTCCACACAAACGGAATCAGATTGATGAATCGGATAGAGAAAATCAATCGAGTCGGTTGAGGCCGTCACACATTCGCGGACTCTTGAGTGTCTACGGGCAGATAACGTAGCGCAGTTATCTAATTTTTTCATCAATACACCACCGAACAGCGTATTGTAATTGTTCAGGTCACTCACTAATACTTGATCGGTACTAACAATTAAGCTTTCTTTCGCTCGCTTTGCTTCCATCTTACCTCGGTCCTTTCTTTATGCATGATTTCTATTGGTTCTAGGTAAGACATGTCTTTTCAAACAACGTTGTTTATTACAATCACAGTATAGCCCCGCGAGAAGCTCATGGTAAAATGGTTATCTTTCATGGCACTCATAGACGTTATCTATGTAATGGCTTTCACTTATGTATATTGGCTATGAAAAAGAAAAGCGGAAGCGCCCGTTTACCGACGTATGTGCTGCGGTCCACACGACGTGGGTTGGTTCAATGTTGCTGCGTGATGCAGCGATTTTAATCGAAATTTCCCCAAAATCCGGAGGAGATAAAGGAAACACGAAAACATGCGTGATTTGATGTTGACTTATCATACGGAGGCGAGGGAAGCACACTAGTCGCTGGGCGCTGGAGCTAGAAATCTAGGAACCACACCTATCCTGACTATAAAAAAGACAGCTCTGAATCCAGGGCTGTCTAATGTATGTTTATGCATTTGTTGTGTCATCTGAAAGCTTATCTTGCGTGAAGCGTAGCCATTCTTTTGTTGCATAGGAAAGATATTGATCCTTTTGCCAAATCATAGCCAGGTGATACGGAATAGAAGGGTTCGTTACATTGATTGTAACCAAATTACGTTGAAGATGGTTGCAAATGCTTTCCGGAAGCAACGCTACACCTAAATCAGAGGCAACCATTTCTTCAATCAAGTACCACTGAGAGCTTTCCGAAATGATATACGGATTAAACCCAGCCTGATTGCAAGAAGATAAAATGCGGTCATGCAGTACAAATCCATTATTGAACATAATGAAAGCTTCTTGACGTAACGCTTCTAATTCTACCTCTTGTCGATGCGCTAAGGGGTGGGAAGGCGGAACGACAAGTTTAATATCTTCCTTGATAAACGGAAAATAATGAAAAATATCCTCTTGCGTAGGTAACACAACAATTCCAATATCCAATTGATCCTGTCTCACATCATCCTCCACCCGTTTCGAACCATCCTCCACAAGTTGAAAGGTGATATTCGGATATTGGTCATGAAAGCTACGCAACAAGTCCATGAATTTGTGAGAATCAATAATCGGGGGCAAGCCTATGCGAATATGCCCTTTATTAAGTCCCAATAAGTTATCCACTTCCGTTTCTAAATTCTGAAAGGCTTTATCAATCGTTTGCGCCTGCTCTAAAATAATACGCCCCGCATCGGTGAGAACGAGCTGCTTTTTCGACCGATCAAACAACTCCACACCAAGATCCATTTCCAAATTTTTAATCATCTTACTAATCGTCGGCTGTGTTATAAACAAATGTTCAGCTGCCTTTGTAAAACTGCTAAAACGGGACACTTCAATGAAGTATTGTAGGTGTCGGATATCCATAGGTTCACCTGCTTTGTAGATTAAGTACTAATTATACTGTTTCATAGAATAATAAGATTTGTCTAGAGACTAGGTTAATAGGCTAGTTTTTAAGAATATATCTTTCTTTTTGATAGAAAAAATTCTATAATATATATAATTTAATGTTCTTTAATGAGAACTTTATGGAATCTTATAAAGAACGAAGGTGATGATAAAGCCATGCAAACAGAGTTGAAAGGCAAGCTCACGATTGAGGAATGCTATGGGAAACAGGTGAAAACGAAGCCTAGTATCATTCTTGTAACAAAGGTACAGCCAACTATTATACAATTTCGAAGTTCATTGATTTTGCCAAAAGGGGAAGAAGTAACGTACCGTCTTCAGTTTCAATACAGCCATGAAGTGTTAACGCTAGAAGGAAATATTCTAGATATAACAAGAGTACAGAACCACGGATTTCTCTATACGTTTCGGTTAAAGGAGGAGGGTACAGCCCAATTAAATAGGCTTGTAAATATCCTTCATAATCTGGAGAAATACAAGGAAACGATTCGAATAAACGCATTTCTGAAAAACTCCAATAAAGAACGGAGTCATATTTTTTGATCTAATGTTCTTTATTGAGTACGTTCGTTGTAGCGGCTGAAGTCGAGGGGGAATTTACGAAATATAAAGGAGAAAAGCTTATGAATGGAGAGAAAATAAAAGACTTACGAACAAAGCGAGGACTCTCCTTAACCGAGTTATCGAGAGAATCAGGTGTATCCAAATCCTATTTGAGTTTTCTGGAACGAGGCATGCAACAGAATCCAAGTATCGAAGTTATTGAAAAAATAGCCCATGCCTTGAAGGTAGACGTTCATACTGTTCTAACAGATGAACGACAAAGAGGATCTAGTATGAGTGAGCTTGACTATGATGTATTGGAACTGGCAAGAGAACTGAAAGAGATTAATGTAGATAAAGAAAAGCTTCGGAAGTTGATTGAGTTGATGAAATAGGCGTTGTAGATAAGTTTTAGTGTCGTTCTTTTTATAGGACATAATGTTCTTTATAAAAAACAAAAAAGTAAGGAATTAAAAGGAAACGGAAGAAAACAAGAGTTATGACGTTCTCTATTAAGAAAAATGGGCAGATTTGGAATTTTTCTTTTTAAGGAAAGGCTTATATACTCATAAGTGTAAGTTCGATATAAAGAACAAAACAGAACGACAAAAGCAAGAGTGAGAAGGGGGAGATTCCTCTGGAAAAGAGATCAAAGCGTATCAAAAGAGAACAAAAAAATAAAGCTAAAGAATCTCTACAAATTGCGAAAACCTTAACATCAGGAATAGCACTTTCATCATTACTTATTAGCAGCATGTCTTATCTGACATCTACTCCAACGTATAGTCAGTTTAATGATGTGGAGAGAGTAACAGGTCAGGTGGAAGCTTGTAAGGTGTTTCCTGGAGCTGTTGAGAATGAGCTTGAAGAGTTACAGAGAGAGATTGATCATTTATATAAATTATTGGAAAACCTTTTCGATCTTAAGTTCGGTAACCTTACTGTTAATAGCAATATTGATGTAACAAATGATGCAAATTCAGAGGAGCTCTATAAAGCAACAGATAGAGTTTCTAATAGAATCCACTCCTATCAAAACAACTTACAAGATGTAATAGAAAAGTTACATAAAGTTATAAAGTTAAAGATTCAAATTAGTAATCAGATCAAAGAAGTCAGCAAAACAGTTGATCAAATTCATCACATGACTAAAGGTAACTTTTCAGATTGCTTAGATATAGAAAAACATGTTCTATGGAACGATGTTAGTAAAATCCTTTTGAAATGTGATTTAGATATTAATACTAATAGCCAATCAATCAGGATGTCGTCCTTTTCAAGGAATGCCAAATCTTCATCATCTAATGAAAGTTATTCTCTATCAGATAATAAGTTACTAAATCGTATTAACGATATGATGAATGATCTTAAAGATCAAGAAGAAGAATTAGAATCCTCAATTGGAAAGCTGAAGAACAAAAAAGAAGATCTTGAAAAGAAAGCTAAAGCTAAGGAAAAAGAAGAAGAGGAAGCTACAAAAATAGAGGAAGAAAATTCTGAACAGGCAAATGAAGAGAATAAGAAAGAAAAACAAGAGACAGTAGTAGATAAAGAACCATCTACAGATAAAGATGGTAGTAAAACTTCTCAAAGAGAAGAAGTAAAGAAGAAGGATGTTAATAAAAAAGAACAAAATGCTCCTAAAGAAGAGCAAAAAACACCAAGTACTTCTGATACTGATAAAGAAAAGTCAAATACAGAAAAAAACAAACAAAAAACAAACAAAAAATCAAATGAACCAGAAAAGGAAGCTACTTCTGATTTTAATAAAGAATCAATAGATAAAAATGAATCTAAGAAAACTGAAGGTAGTTCTGAAAGCAAAGTAATAAGAAAAAAACCTTCTGATGAAGAGAAATCAAATAAAGAAGAAGTAAGTAACGAAACCGTAGATGAGAGTAAACAAAATGATAGTTCTAAATCATCCAAGGCTGAGTGACTAGCCACAAAAATTATAGAAAGGATGTGAAAAGTAATGTCATGGAAAAAGTCCCTTTCTATGTTAGGGAGTACCTTGAATATTCTTTTATTTATAGCGATGGTATGTATGATTTTTGTTGTTATTACTTCAAAAGCATCTGGTGGAGAACCTAATGTTTTTGGATATCAATTAAAAACAGTTTTATCAGGGTCAATGGAACCAACTTTTAAAACAGGGTCAATAATTGCTGTGGAACCCATAGAGGGAGATGCGAAAAAGCAACTTAAAGTTGGAGATGTCATTACATTTGTAAAAGAGGATAACACATTGGTTACTCACCGTATCCTAGAAGTTAATGGAGGAGAGAATGCAGTTACGTATCATACAAAAGGTGATAATAATGACGCTGCAGATGTGAAGCCTGTATTGGCAGAAAATGTAGTAGGTAAATATGCCGACTTTACCATTCCATATGCGGGACATGTGATGAAGTATGCAAATTCCAAAGCTGGAAGCATAGCATTAATGATTATCCCGGGAGTTTTATTAATTCTATACTCAGTAGTTTCAATTTTTAGATCATTTAAAGATTATGAAAAAAGCATAGTGGAGAAGAACTCCGCTAACAACGAAAGTTTGTAACTCCTTATCTACATAAGGGTTCAAAATAAAAAAATATAATTTTATTAGGAGGATGAAGAATGGGAATTAAATCAAAATTGGCAATGGGTGTTATGACAGGGGCTCTAGGATTATCATTAGTTGGTGGGGGAACTTGGGCAGCATATAACGATACTGCTACTATTAACAATACTTTTGCATCTGGTGAGTTAGATTTAGTAGTAGGGAAAAGTTCCAATAAGCCCATTAGTTTTGACTTATCTAACCTAAAACCAGGAGATAACATTCAAAGAATTTTTAAGTTAAATAATGCAGGTTCTTTAGCAATTAAAGAAGTACTTTTAGATGTAACAGCTGATAATTTTGTTGATGGTAGTGAAGATGGTAGAGATAGCTATCTACAAGGTTTCCTTGGTCAATTTGAGGTTGATTTTATGCAAGTTGACGGAGAATCTTCACAATGGGAGCCAAGAAATAATGTTGTTATGAATAATGAGAAACTAACATTACAAGATCTTGTGAATAATGATTTGTCTAAAGTTAAACCAGCATATAAAAATGGAGATAGAATTAATCTAGCACCATTAACTGTAGCACCAGGTGCTGAGGTGGAAAAAGGTTTACCAGTAGATCCAGCAGATACAGATGAAGTATTTATTCAAATTACATTTAAAGATGATGATACTAGGGTAGCAGGTCCTAACTCTGAGTTTGTCCAAAATAAATTCATGAATGATAGTGCTAAATTCTACTTTAACTTAGAAGCAACTCAGTGGGATGGTGTTCATGTAGATACTCCTAATGGAAATGGTGAAGTGAATAACGGTGTTCAAGGTTCTGCCGATGGTTCTAATATGCCTTCACCGATAACTAAATCCAAAGATAATGGAAATGGCGATGAAGTTGTAGATAATTAAGAAAAATTTGAGGTGGGCTTACCCCACCTCTTTTAATATAAAGACATAATGAGGTAAAAATCATGATAAAACTAAATAATCTAATTAAGTTTATTTCGGTTTATTGCTTATTTATGCTATTACTTAATGTCATTATCCCTTATGGAGAAACAGGGGCTACTACTAACTCTCCAATAGTTAATATTTCTACATTACCCCAAGATCATTTATTCCAAATAAGTAACATTAAACCTGGTGATACAATAAATAGAACAGTAAAGGTTAAGAACGATGGTAATACTGATTTTTACTATAATCTATCATCTGAATACAAAAGCGGTTCGGAATTATTTTATAAGCAATTATTATTAAAGGTTTCACAAGGTGATAATATCCTTTTTAACAAAAAATTGAGCGAATTTACAGGTTTAGAAGCCAGAAGTCTTTCTGCTTTTGAAAGTGAAGATCTATCGATGAAGGTTGAATTTCCTTACGAGTCTGGAAATGAATTTCAGGGATTAACTACGTCAGTAGCCTTCACTTTTGTAGCAGAAGGTAAAGGAACCCCACCGCCACCAACATCATCAGATCCTAACCTAGACATAACACTATCCGGCTCGTGTGAACTAGCAACTGCCACCTTCGAAAACAATAGTAAAAAACGCTCCACTATCAAACCTACTTACGAACTACGCTATTCTGAAACAGATAACTTCACTACTTCCGAAAAGATAGAGTTAGAGAATCAAAAATCCATAAGCTTGAAAAAAGGTGAAAGTGATTCTATCAATTTCACTCCTACTAAGACAGGCTATTACAAAATATCTGCTAAGCATGCAGATGGGAAAGAGCTTAGCAATGAGTTGTATGCGGATATGACAGATTGTGATAACCCGCCACCGGAGCCTCAAGTGGACGTTGAGTTGTCTAGTTTGTTCTCAGGAACGTGTGAGGAGATGACATTGTCGTACACCAATGAGAGCGACTCTGATGTAAGCATTTCTCCTTCTTATGAAGTGTATTGGAAAGAGTCGGGGGATGCGAAGCAGGGTGTGAAAATTACACAGTATGATCAAACGGATAGGTTCTCTGTTGATCAAGGTGACTCGCATACATTGACGATGAAACCGGAGCTTCCAGGAAACTATGTTGTGAAGACGACATATGAACTAGATGGGGAGACGGTTGAAATGTGGAGTGAGTCTGTCACTATTCCAACCAATTGTGATAGTGATGTACCTGAGGACCCAGAAGATCCAGGGGACCCAGGTGATGAGACACCTGAAACGCCAGATAACCCTGGAGATGAACCAGATGAACCGGGTGACGATGGTGATCCTGAGCAGCCAGGTGAGCCTGGTGATGGAGATGATGGGAAACCAGATGAACCTGGTGAACCAGGAGATGGGGACGAAGGGGACACACCTACACCTTCTTCAGAGCCAACACCAGAGGATGGTTCGCTACCTCAAACAGGCGAGGCAGCTCCGACTGCATTTTATATCATTGGTAGCTTGCTCATGCTTGGTGGAGCTACGCTATATGGCATTACGTATCGCAGACGAAAAATAGAGTAGCATGTATATTAAATCAAAGGAGTATTTATGAAAGTAGATACTCCTTTTTCTTTTACATAGTTGAAATCATCAAGAAGGGAGAAATATATCTTTTCTAAAGGAGGAAGAGAATGTTTCGTAAAGAGTGTTCTTACTGTCGGAAGTCATCTTTTGGTAGCGATGATAGAGGGGAGTGGGTTTGTCCTTATTGTTCCAAGGATTTAACGTTACAGTCTGTATTACCTACTCACGTAAATCCAGATACAAAGGTTATTGTGGAAAGTTCATTTGGAAGGGAGAAAGAATAGGTTATCTATTCGTTCGCTTATGAAATGGATAGCATTGCTCTTTATTGTCATTGGTATCGGTGTGATTAGTTTTCCGTTTGTACAAAATCAGTATGTTGCTTATGAACAAGACAAGCTCCTTCATCAACTGGAAGCGGAAGAAGGGCAAGAGGTTTCTGGTGAAGAGTCGCTTCCTCAACGGTATGAAGAGCTAAACGCTATACTTGACCAGGAGGCAGCTTCAACAACCTCACCTGAAACAAAGGAGAAACCCTCTAAGAACTTGATCGGAAAAATGGAAATCTCCGCTATTAATCTGGAGTTACCCATTTTGAATGGGGCTAGTATGGAAAATTTGAAAGTAGCTGTTGGTCGTCTTTCTGGGACTGGTATTCCTGGTGAAGTAGGGAATACAGCGTTAGCAGCGCATCGAAGTTATAAGTATGGAAAGCTGTTTAATCGACTAGATGAGGTTAAGATAGGTGATTCCATAAACATAGAGACAGGCAATCACACATATGCTTATCAGGTGGAGAACGTCTTTCGTGTGTTACCTACCGATTTATCTGTTTTGAAGCAACCAGAAACAGGTTCAATACTTACGTTAATTACTTGTGACCCCATACAAGATCCTACACATCGACTCATTGTTCAGGCTTCTTTAGTCAAGACTTCATAAACGTGGTGCTCATCATGAATGTACATATGTTTTCTCTACTCAACCTTGAAATTTAGGAGGCTACATGTATATGAAAATGGAAGAAAAGAAAGCATTGGACCTAGATTGGATTAGACTCGTACAACAAGCAAAAGCATTAGGGTTTAGCATCCAAGACATACGCTTGTACTTAGAAAAACAAAGCCAGGTCACGCGCTCTTAACTATTCTAGACCAGGAGGTTACACGATGTTTGGGGATCGATTCAGACATTTTCGCTACCAAAAGCGAATGTCCTTAGATGAGATAGCGGGAAGGACTGGAATACCAAAGCCTATTTTGAAAGAAATCGAAAAAAATGCTATTCCGAATCCCTCCGTGTTTATTAGGAATAAGATTGCAACTGTATTGGAGATTCCTTTGGATCAAATGCTTGATTCATCTAGTTCTAATACATATGAGGAACTGGATGAGGAGTGGTTGAAGGTTGTAAGGGAAGCAATGGAATCAGGGATATCGAAAGAGGAGTTTAGTGAGTTTTTAGAGTTTTATAATGGTGGTATGATAGATGAATAACCCGCAAGGCTAACGAATCTATAGCCTTGCGGGTTATTGTTTTTCAGCTCGTAGATATCTAGCTCCAGCGCTTTTCCTTATTCCATACGCTCCAGCATGCCTTTGATAATCGTAGTAGAGTTATCGATAGCTTGTGCTTTGAATTCTTCCCATTTCATAACCGCTTCTTCGCCGGCGTCATCGGAAGCGGAGCGGATGACGATGTACGGGACGTCGTTTAGGTGGGCAACTTGGCCTACGGCTGCACCTTCCATTTCCACAACATAAGCGTTAAATGTATCCAAGATCCATTGTTTCTTTTCTTCGTTGGCGATGAATTGGTCGCCTGATGCGATGCGTTGGGTGAATACTTGTGTTTTTTCTGGTAGTTGTTTGGCTGCTTTTTCGGCTAGCTTGACCATTTGTTCATCTGCTTTGAAATACCCTTTCTCTAAGCGGGGGATGATGCCTGGTTCAAAACCTTTTGCCGTTTCATCCATATCGTGTTGGACGGTATCTTTTGAGATGACAATGTCACCAAGTTCCACATCAGGATGTATTGCCCCGGAAATACCAGAGTTGATTAGCTTGTCGACGCCAAATTCATTGATAAGTAGCGTAGAAGCCATCGTTGCGTTCACTTTGCCGATTCCAGATTGTACGAGTACGATAGGTTGGTCTTTCAATGTACCTTCAAAGAACGTCATGCCTGCGATATTTTTTTTATTTTCAACCGTCATGTCCTCTTTTAACGTTTTAATTTCTTCTTTCATTGGTCCGATAATGCCGACTGCTTTCTGTTCTTCTTGTTTTTCTGATGATGCTTCTGCGTTGGCTTGCTCGTTTTGTTGCTGTCCGCATCCGATGAGTGCGACGGATAAGACGAGTAGGATGAGTGCGTGTTTGCTTAGAGAAATAAATTTCATTGGGAAAACTCCTTCTAGATGTATGATTTATATCTAATCGGATGGGATAACATCCGGATTATTAGTTGGTTGTGCTTCTACTGGAATATGGGTGAACCGTTCCACATCAAACAGGCCCGTGTCTGTCAGTTTTATGGAAGGAATGACAGGTAAGGTTACAAAGGACATCGTTAAAAATGGATCAAACGTGTTTGCAAACCCAAGTCTAGTAAGTGCCTGATGAATGTCATGGAGCTGGTTGTTCACCACATCATATGGTTGTTCAGACATAAGGCCTGCTACAGGTAAAGGCAATTGTGCCTCTACCACACCATCTTTGACGACTACCAGTCCGCCATGAATAGTTTTTAAAGCTTCAATAGCAGCAAGGATATCTTCATCATTCGTGCCGGTAGCAACGATATTATGGGAATCGTGAGCAATGGTTGTTGCGATTGCGCCTGATTGAAAGCCAAATCCATTCACAATACCTACGCCTATGTTGCCTGTATTGTGGTGACGTTCAACTACAACGAGCTTTTGTTGGTCCTTCTCTACAGAAGGGGAAAAGGAGCCATCGACAACATGTACAGTGTCTACGATCTTTTTCGTCACTAAATCATTCGGAGTGATTTGGATGATGGATGCAAATGCTTGATTCTTTATTGGAATGCGTAAGTCATCCACTTTCATTTCAGGTGCGTGAACGGTATCCGTTAGCTTGGCTGGGGCAGGTTCTGCAGTGGATTCATTACCAACGTATGAGCCATTTTTCGCAACTAACCGCCCACCTTTATACACCTCATGAATATCAATGGTCTCCAGATTATCTAGTAATAAAAAATCTGCCTCATAGCCTGGCGCTATAGCACCTTTTTGCTTGAAGTCATAGCACTGAGCGGCGTTCAAACTTCCCATTTGGATTGCTTGAATAGGAGATAGGCCTAATTGAATGGCTAATCGAACGTTATAGTCAATGCTTCCTTCTTCAATCAGATCATCTAAGTGCTTATCGTCTGTACAAAAAAGGCAACGATGAGTGTTTTGCGGTGTAACAGCTCCGATTAGGGAGGTAAGGTCTTTGGCAACAGAGCCTTCTCGAAGCATTAAATACATGCCTCGTCTCAAGCGTTCACGCGCGTCCTCTTCCTTTTTGCACTCATGGTCCGTCATCACCCCTGCTGTACGGTAAATGTTGATGGCATGGGTGTCTAAACCTGCGAGATGCCCATCAATATGGTTACGATGTTCATTGTTTTGTAAAATCTTATCGACAATCCAGTCAGCACCATTTTGCAAGGAAGGATAGTCCATTACTTCCGCTAATCCATGTACGCGTGAGTGGGCATAAAACCCTTTTAAATCAGTAGATGCAAGGGTTGCTCCGGTATTCTCAAAAGGAGTTGCGGGTACACAGGACGGTAGCATAAACCTACTGTCTAGTTCCAGTTGATCTGAATTCTGTAGCATGTAATGGATTCCAGATGTACCAGCTACATTGGCGATTTCATGTGGGTCCGTTACGACAGTGGTGACCCCATGGGGAAGGACTACTTTTGCAAACTCATTGGGGGTTAGCATGGACGATTCAATGTGCACATGCCCATCAATAAAAGAGGGGGAGACATAACTATTTTGAGCATCGATAACCGTTTTTCCATCATAGTTCCCAACGCCAACAAAAATACCTTCACATATGGCGACATCCCCCTCCACGATCTCCCCGTTGAACACATCGACAATGCGTCCATTTTTGATGACAAGGTCAGCAGGAATTGTCTTGTTGGCTACAGCAATCTGTTTTTGAAATTGATTTTTGTTGTGAGTCATTCCCATTCCTCCTTTTGAAATCTAAAGCGCAAGCGCTGGGCGCTGGATGTGTCTCCATTGCACCTATATAAACCAGTTAAATTGTTAATTCCTATACAAAAAAACTCCAGGTGTACCGAACACCTGGAGTTTGACAGAAAGGGGGCAAAGGATAGACGTATATCGATATACGTCAGGTCTCAACCCCCTCTCGTAGTCAAACCATTTACGGTAGTTTGGTAGAAACTTATGGACCATATCTCCAAGATTATACGTCGGGATTTCATAATAATATTTTTGCTTAAAGTTTAATTAATATTCTAGGCAACGCAGATCGTGATTGTCAATATTCTTTTTAAACAAAGTGAATCCAGAGCTGTGGTAGCTCTGGATTCATTAGTTGTGTGATGACTTGTATATAACGTAATAAGTTATAGAGGCCACGTCCAGCTGCAGCGCCCAGCGACTAGCAAACTTCCTGCATCTCCTTACGATGAGTCAACATCGAATCGCTACCGCTCGTCGTGTTTTCTTTCGGTCTACACGACGTAGGTTGATTCGATGTTGCTACGTGATGCAGCAGTTTAATCGAACACCCTATAATGCATACTTAGGAAAGTTTGTACGTCGTTAAACGGGCGCTTCCACTTTTACTGAAGGTACATATGAACGCCTGGTCCAAATGGAATACCAAGCAATGCGAATGCTAATAGAAGCACGATCCATACACCTAAGAAGCATAAACTGTACGGCAACATGAGCGAGATCAGTGTACCGAGTCCAGCCTTTTTATCGTATTCTCGCATGAAGGCGAGGACGATAATGATATATGGGTTCATTGGTGTAATGATGTTTGTAGATGAGTCTGCGATACGGTATGCAGCCTGGATGAAGGCTGGGTGATAGTCTAATAGATAGAACATTTTAATAAATATTGGTGCTTCTAGTGCCCATTGTGCGGAACCACTAAAGACAAGTAGGTTCATTAGGGCAGTTAGGAAGACGAAGCCAATGATGACCGGAATACCTGTCATATTCATAGCTTGTAGCGCGTTAGCACCACTTACGGCAATCCAAGTACCGATGTTTGTCCAATCAAAGTATGCGATAAACTGAGCGGCTGCGAAGATTAGTACGATAAAGCCGGACATATCTTTCATGGCCTCTCCCATGAATTTGGACACGTCTTTACCACTTTCAAGCTTGCCAACTGTTTTACCATACGTAACACCAAGTACGATGAAGAAGAACAAGATGATTGGGATGATTCCGTCTAAGAAAGGGGATGGAACCAAACCGCCATCTTCATTACGTAATGGAGAACCTGGCCACGCAATGGCAAGGACAAGAAGAGCAATATAGCCTAATCCAGCAAAAGTTGCGTTACGAAGGCCTTTTTTCTCAAGAGGCGTTGAAGCCTGCATTTCGGAATTCATGTCACCTTCGTATTTACCCAAACGAGGTTCAATGATTTTTTCTGTTACAAGTGCACCTGTAACAGAAAGTAAGACAACGGATACGACCATGAAGTAGTAGTTATCCACTGGTGTTACGACAACACTTGAATCAAGACTTTGCATCACTTCTGTTGAAATACCTGATAGTAACGCGTCTGTTCCTGCAATAATAATGTTTGCTGTAAAACCAGATCCAACCCCGGCGAAACCAGCTGCAAGACCTGCTAATGGATGACGGCCAATCGTGTAGAAGACCATCGCTGCAAGTGGTGGAACGATAACGAATGCAGCGTCTGAAGCTAAGTTACCTAAAATACCTACAAAGATGACAGCGTATGTTGTTAAAGCTGTAGGAGCTTTCAAAATAGTACTTTTAATCGCTGTTTCTAACAATCCAACTTTATCAGCTAGTCCAATGCCTAGCATCATCGCTAATACGAGTCCAAGTGGCTTAAATCCAGTAAAGTTCGTGAGCATGGACGTTAGTATATATTTTAGCCCTTCACCTGACACTAAACTTTTAATTGGAACAATCTCACCTGAGCCAGGTTGTTTAACCGTTACGCCAAAGCTTGATACAAGCCATGATAGAAGTATGATAAATAATGCAAGATACACGAACAGCATGAACGGGTCAGGAAGCTTGTTACCTGCTCGTTCAATAAAGTTTAAAAACCTCGACATTCCTTTGCTTTGTTTTTCTTGAGAGTGCTCTTCTGTAGCCATTCTTTTCACCCTTTCTGTGGATTTAGGAAAATTTCCTTAAACATTCCGTTTTTATCCAAAAATAGTCAACCATTGTCTTTTTGTATTTTTATGCAGTTGTAAAGGTGTACACTTTTCTTGGTCGTCCTCGTTCCCCTGATTGAGCTTCTCCGCATTGTTGAACTAGTCCGACACGTTCCATTTCGGTTAAAATCCTACGTCCGTTCCGCTCTGTGCTTTGAAGCCACCTCGATAAATCCTGAGAGGTAAACTCTTGGCGACCATATTGATTAGAGTAGGAGATGATTTTCGATACAACTCCTGGACTCAATGCGGCACCTTTGATTTTTTCGAACCAGGCAGATCCTGTCTCCATCGTCTGATAGGATATTTCATTTTCCTGCTGATGCTTTAGTGTAATCGTTTGGTCTTCATCCATAATTAAGATGGTCGGTTTTTCATAGTGTTTCGTGTGTCGGAAGCCAAGGCGTACATTTTGTTCGGCCTGGGAGACGGTTTCCCCAAATCCTATGGCGACTTTAGCATGGAGGCTAGTTTGAAGCTTGACTTCCTCCATTAAGGCGTAAAGGTCACTTTCAGACTCATCACTTAGCTCGCCGCGGGTCGTAAAAATAAAGAATAACCCGTCTCCAAGCTGCATGAGCGAACCGTTCGTTTTTTCCGCCAGTGTAAGCAAGTATCGTTTTAAATCGAGTTCTTGATGTTTTGTTTTAAAAGAATAGTAGAGCTCTTCTAGTTCATCTGGGTTAAAATCCATTCGACAGCCAATCACGGCAACTTGAGCATTACGGTAACGATTGGATTGAGCTCGTTCTTCTAAATATTGAATCACTAGTTTGATGGATAGGTAAGAAGGAGTCACCCGAAATACTGGGATGTGCATGTCTTTTAATCGATAATAGACGTCTTTAATAGAAGTGATTACGACTTCTGTCTTGCCTTGTTCATATAGATGTCGATGAAACTCGACCAACTGCTCCGTTTTTCCACCACCTTCAAAAGGGTGGTTATAGTACGTTAATGAGCTTAACTGATAGTAGGATAGTATTTTATCAATTTCTTCATTTTTGATGGTATCAATGCTTACGCTTTTAAACACTTTGTCTGTTGTGAGTTGAGCTTCTAATAGAATCCCAAAGAAGCTTGAACCATGAAGAGGAGGGAATGTCCCTTCTTCATCTGTAATGAGATCTTGCTCTTTAGCGTAGGTGTAATTGAGTACGCCTGAAAAAAGCCATTGATCCACTTCATAGCGGTGGTTTGTCAATATGTCCGTTACATCAGACAACTGCTCATACGTATATGGGAAAAAGGATATTTCTTCAAATTCATCCGCAACATACATGATGCGTTTTACGGAATCTTTAGGCCCGATTACGCCAATCTTCGTTTTCATGGTCATCACCTGTCTCTATTCGTAAATATTCTGCTATAACATGGGTGCCTTTGTGCAAATCCTCTATAGAGGCATATTCTTTAGGGTGATGGCTAATTCCTTCCCGGCAAGGGATGAAAAGAAGACCAGACCGCCATCGCTGTGCCATATTCATCACGTCATGACCTGCGCCACTATCCATAATGATACTGTTTAACTGGAGGTCATTTGTGACATGTGAAAGTTTCGATTGAATGGTTTGATCAAGGAAAACAGAATCGTTATCGACAAGTGTTTCAATAGAAATGGTAACGTTTCGCTCCCGTTCAATTTGCTGGCAGTATGCTTCAATTCGATTGGTGAGTTCACGCTTAGACAGGTCATTCACACTACGAATATCAATACCTAATTGGACTTCACCTGGGATGACATTCATGGCATTGGGTTGTAAGTGAACCGTACTTACAGTTGCTACGATTGGAAGCTCTTGTTTCTTATTCATCGAATTGGCCTGCTCCTCAACGAAGGGAATCAATGGAGCAATGGCTACAAATGCATCTGAGCGTTTGTTCATCGGTGTCGTCCCTGTGTGGTTTGCCATCCCTTTTACATTCACTTGTAAGCGAATAGGGCAGGCAACTCCTCGTACAATACCGATTTCAGCATCATTATCCTCAATTTGCGTTCCCTGCTCGATATGAAGCTCTAAAAAGCTCTCAAGGTCATCGGGCGATTTCTCTGCTTGATCGATTGTTTCCCAAGAGAGGCCAAACGCTTCGATAGACTCACGAATCGTCACGCCATCCGCATCCGTAACATGTTCAAGGTCGTGTTTGTCTAAGATACCTGAAATCGCTTTACTTCCAATCGTTGAAACACCATAACGAGCTGATTCTTCGGATGCAAAACAAATAACAGCGATGTTTTTCTTAGGTTCCACCTGTAAATCTTGAAGGAGCTTGATGGCACCTAAGCCAGTTAGAACACCAGCCACACCGTCATAGCCACCCCCACCATGAACCGTGTCTAAATGAGAGCCAACAGCAACGGTTGGGGCGTGTTCATCCACTTTCCAAGTTGCCCATTGATTCCCTGCTCCATCTGCATAAATATGCAATCCGAGATTCTTGGCTATTGTACGAAATGCTTCGTGTGCTTGCTCCTCCTCTGGGGTGTAACTTAAGCGGGAAAAGCCATTTTCGTAGTCCATTTCATTGACGAGATTCAATTGTAAAAGGTGGTTTTCTAACCAATTTGTCAAGTCGTTCATGTTGTAGTCCCTCCCTGTAAAATATGAATGTACGTTTCTAATGCAACGGCAAGTGCGTCTTCTTCAAAATCAAAGGAGGGGTGATGATGATTAAACGGTAAGGCTGTCCCGAAAAGCATATAGGTTGCTTTTCCACCGTGAGCTTGGACTTCATTGATCATAAAGCTAGCATCTTCAGAACCTGATACCTTTGCAGAAGTAAGGATTTGATTCATATAGCTATCTTCCTCTAAGGGGATGGATGATAGCATGTCTTCATCACATACAATTCCTTGTGATTCTCCTACAAATTCGATCGTTGCTTCTACGTTATACATAGCGGCAGAAGCATGGATGATTCGCTTTGCTTCTTGAAGCATAAAGTTATTAATGTTCCCAGTTTCCCCTCTAGTTTCAAGCTCAAGGTAGCCGGTATCAGAAATGATGTTACGTCCATTTCCGGCTTCTAATTTGCCTACATTAACCCTAGAAGGTCCTTCACTATGACGTGGTATGGTGTACAGTTGCGTAGAAGCAGTAGCTGCCGCTAGTAGTGCATTACGTCCATCCTCTGGTTTCATTCCTGCATGGGATGATTCCCCTCTAAAGTGAACATTTAGTTTTGTGGAAGCTAGAAAACCTTCCACACTAGCTGCAACCGTACCAACTTTCATAGGTGTAATACCTAGATGGCTGGTATAAAAGGAGTCCACGTCTGTGAGCCATCCTTTATCGACCATCGCTTTAGCCCCGCGTCCGCCTTCTTCTGCAGGCTGAAAAAGTAAGGTGAAAGTACCCGTTAGCTCACTAGGCTGAGCCGCTATATAATGAGCAAGCCCAAGGCCAATGGTAATATGACCATCATGCCCACAAGCGTGCATCACACCAGGGTTAGAGGATACAAAACCTTCCGAGTAGGGGAGGTGAGCTTCTAATTCCGTCTCATGAATCGGCAATGCATCGATATCAAAACGAAATCCTTTGTGCTCGCCTTCTTTACCGGTATCCCATGTTGCAACAAGACCAGTGTGTCCACCTCTCATCTTGTCCATCCAGTCTGCATCGACACCTAATGAGGAAGCTTTCTTCTCTTGTTGATGTAGTAGGGGAGGAGCAGGAACGCCATAACGAGCTGAGCTTGCTAAAGCCTCTCTTCCGATATGCACTGTAAAACCTAGTGCCTCAAGCTCTTTGCCAATTGTGTAGGTAGTATAGTATTCCATAAATCCAAGTTCAGGATGTTGATGGAACCATCGTCTCCATTGAATTAGTTGATCTTGAATGGAATGAACAAATTGCTTTTCTTTACCCAATTATCTCACCATTTTCCTGGTCTGATAGCGTCTTGAGTGTATCAATAGCAAGATTCACCATATAAGAGCTGCCAATTGGCAATGCTTTTTCATTTAGCTTGAAAGCTGGATCGTGAAGAGGTTTTTGCTCATGTTTGTCTTCGATTTGAGTGCCAAGCCAAATAAAGGCACCAGGGTAATGTTCAAGAAATCTAGCAAAATCTTCACCAGCCATAACTGGATCTAAACTAGGTGTAGCCTGTTCACCAAGAAGTTTTTGTGCAGATTGTCTAGCTTGTTGAGCCCATTCTGGCGTATTGATTGTAGCCGGGTAACCATCAAGGTATTCAATCTCCACTTCTCCTTCAAACGCTTCAACAGTTTGTTGGACAATGGTGTGGAAACGTTGCCTCACTTTTTCCTTCACTTCTGGTTTATACGTCCTTACTGTTCCTTCAAGCGTTACCTTATTTGGAATGACATTGTAGCGATAACCTCCATTTATACTTCCAATCGTAACTACAGCCGAATCTATTGGATTCACATTACGGCTTACGATCGTTTGTAAGCTAGAGATTACCTGATTGCTAATGATAATCGCGTCATTACCATCTTGTGGCATGCTGGCATGACCACCGCGACCTTTAATGGTTACAGTAAAACGATCTGATGCACCCATCATAGCTCCATCTCGCACACCAATTTCGCCTACAGGAAGAGAAGGCCAGACATGTTGTCCGAATATCACATCAGGTGTGAATTCATCAAACACCCCGTCGTCCATCATTTGCTGAGACCCTCCAGTAGGGGAGTTCTCTTCAGCAGGTTGAAAAACGAGTAGAACCGTTCCTTCTATATAATCACGCATGTTTTGGAGTGTATATCCTGTAGCTAATAGCATCGCTGTGTGTGCATCATGGCCGCATGCGTGCATCGTACCTGGAGTTTCGGAAATGAAGTCATGTGTGTTGGCTTCTTGGATTGGTAGTGCATCCATATCAGCGCGTAGAGCAACTGTTTTACCTGGTTGATTTCCTTTAATGATTCCAAGAACACCAGTGTTAGCGAAACCTGTCCGATAATCAATTCCGTATTCCGCTAAGGTCTCCTGAACGAGAGCAGAAGTAGCGAATTCTTCATTACTTAGCTCTGGATTCTTGTGCAAGGAGCGTCGAATACGTATGATATCGCTTTCTATAGTGGATATATAATCTTGAATCATGTCCTCCAAATAAACAACCTCCTTTATTTATGGACATTTTCCTTTAATATTCCGTTAATATAAGTATAACAGAAATTTTAAATAAGTCATCCCGTTGTTATTGAATTTTTTGAAAAATTCGACTTCCAAATTCACACATAGTTTATAGGTAAGCTGAAGAATTGGTTGATCAAGCCTATGTAAACAGGGGGTATGAGTTGAAAATATATACAGATAAGTCATACCTGTAGGGAGGTCATAAAGACTCAATTACTAGACTTTCAGAAAGAAAAATAGAATGTATACAAAAATGATTACAAGAAAACAACTTGAACACAAATTGAATACATAAGTGTATACATGTAAACAAAAGCGTATGCATATTGATTTGAAAGGATGTGTTCAAAAATGTAAACAAGTGTACGTTTTTGTTGTCATTGTATACATTATTGTATACAAGGCATGCACGACAAATGTCTGATTGACTATTTTGAAAATCTTCTATATTTTAGTAATAGATCCTTAAAAAACTAAAAGGACTTTTAATAGAAAGGAAGATTCACATATGAGTCAATCAAGAATAGCTGCAGTAGATGTTGGTAATGATGCACTCAAAGGTTTATATGGAAATCTAGACTCTGAGCTGTACATACCGAATGTGATCGCCAGAGATATAGAAGACCGCCCGATTATCGGAATTGAAGATTTAGATCAGAAGGATCCAATGGATGGAATTCATATCCGAGTTCACTCCCCTGCCCTACAAGAGAACAATGTTGTCTATCGTGTTGGTAATCTAGCAACGAAAAGTGACAATGCTTCTGAATTAGACCCAGGTAGTAGTAAATCGGAAGAAGACCAAACCCTTATTATGCTGTTTGCTTCATTAGCACTAGACGCAGTTCAAGATAAAAACGAAAAGACATTCAGTCGAAATAATGGCACCGTGGAAGCGAATTATACGCTAGGTACTGGTTTACCATTAAGAGAAGTGAAAGAAGGTAAGGATGTCGGCTACCGTTCTCAGCTCCTTGGCTCTGTTCACCAGGTTGAGTTTTTAGTAACTCCTAAATATCAAGGTATTAAGGTTAATTTGAAGTTTGATGAAGTGAAAGTGTATCCAGAAGGCTTCGCTTCCTTTATTAACCTAGTAATGGATAATGACTTAAACATTACGAACAAAGATTTAATTGATAAGCGTATTCTAATCCAAGACATTGGTGGTCTTTCTACTGATATTGCAGTAATCAAAGACCGTAATGTAGATGATGATAAAGCACAAGGGTTTAATCTCGGTGTATCTGAATCACTAGAGAAAATTCGTGAAGAAATTCGTTCCAAGCACGGTGTTGAGTTAGATAGTCGTCGTGACGTAGTAGATATTATTACGAAGAAAAACGATCGGAACCACATCATGGTAAAAGGTAGTCGGACAAGTGTGCACGACATTACCGACCGCATTTTACTAGAGCTTGCCAAAAAACAATACCGCCATCTGCGTAACGTATGGCAAAAGAACTCTCAAACAGAAATCTGTTACTTTGTAGGCGGAGGTTCTGTTGTATTAAAAGAATACATCAAGTCCTTGAACAATAACTTAGATGGCTACAACATTGATTTCTTCGAAGACGAGAAAGAAAGCATCTGGATGATGGCCAATGCGTACTACAAGCTCGTTAAAGACTTCCAACGCAAAAATAAGAAGGAAGAAAATAAAAAAGTAGAGCAGAAGCAGCACGCAAATACCTCTAAGTAGGGTGAAATAGTATGACACAGAACGGGATCCAGAGGGGACAAGCGATCACATTTCGCATTCCCTCTGACACACCGGACCATATATTAAGACAACTTCAGAACCTGAAAGAAACCGAACGGAGAAATTTCTCTAGTACCATCGCTGATTATGTGATTAAGGGTGTTAGCCAGTCTATGGCAAAGGAAAGGGAAACGATTAGTATCCCTCTTCCGAAGCAACTCAATAAAGCGCAACGTGACTGGGTGAAACATGAATATTCCGAGGCGTTACTAGGAAGTATTCTCTATCAGCTTATATCTGATCCTGTGCGTTCAAGTGCTCTATTAGCATCATTTAACAGTAATGCTCTTGATATCAATGAAGCTCTTTATCTACAAGAATATGATGAAGCATCTTCTAATCAAGATTCAGAACCAGAAATACACGAAGACGCATATCCACAGCAAGAAAGCGCTTCTGCTTCAGAAGAGAGTTACTCTTCTGAAGAACCAGATACAACTTCCACAGATGAAGATCTCGATAACCTTGATTGGGAAAGCCTCAGTCAAGATATATCATCAGAGTCTGAATCAGAAGAAGACGAGGAAGTTTCCTATGATGACGTTTTAGGTGGTTTTCTAGACAAACTAAATCAATAACATGAAAAAGGCTAACTGACATCGCGTCGTTTAGCCTTTTTTTGTATAGAATGCTTCTACTTATGCTGGCTTTGGTTTGTTTTTTTGCTCGGTCCAGCTCCGTTTATGCTCGCTCTGCGTTGCGATTTACTATCTTCAGCTCCATTTCATGTCCCCCCTAATGTCGCCGGAAGCAATTAAGAAGGGTTCTTTACAATCTTGAATGTATCGTTAAGTAACAGCCAATTTTGAGGGAAGTCATAGCCTAGCACCCAGTAACTGATTCCTTTTAGATCATACTGAATAACTGTATTAAACTTCGCCTGAGCACTGCGCGCATCCTCAAACCACACTTCATGTGTCTGACCTTGAGCATCTACATATCGATAAAAAGGGGATTGTGCAGATTCATTGTATTGTATCGTTGCCCCATACTGTAACGCCCGGTTCACAGCTTCTTGGGGGCTGAATGTTTCTGCTTCTTGCCCTTCTTCAAACGGTAACGTCCAGTCACGGGCATATAGTTGAAATCCCATGAACAATTTGTCCCTCGGTATCACATTAACAGCGTAATCTAGTACATTCCTAATTTCATCGAGAGGGGAAATGGCTCTTGGTGGTCCAAAGCGATAGCCCCATTCATACGTCATTAACACGACAAAATCGACAATCCGGCCATGAGCTTCATAATCATGTGCCTCATACAATAAACCTTGTTGATCCGCGCTATACTTAGGTGCTACAGCTGTCGATACAGAATATCCCTCTGGGTGTAATCGATCAACAGTGCGTTGTAAAAATGCATTGTAAGCTTCGCGATCCTCAGGTAAGACGTTCTCAAAATCTACATTCAGGCCTTGGTAACCTTTTGTATTTAAAATTGCGAGGATGTTATCTAATAAGGTGTTTTGCAGTGAAGCATCGTTTAGGATAGTGTTTGCTAAGTCTGAACCTAAGTCTTGGTATGTGAAATTGGTAATAGATAGAATAGGAACAACCGAAAACAAAGGAGCCATTTCTAACACTACATCATCTGAAAATGGAGTAAGACTTCCATCTTCTTGAATTTTGTAAGCAAAGGGCATAATATATGTGAGGGATTCGCCAACATCTTCCATGATATTTCGTGCATCTTCCCCGGCATCAATGGTGTAGCCATTCACTTCAATGGTAGATTTTGTTTGAGAGGGTATGATTAACCGCGTGCCAGGGTATAGAAGGTTAGGATCATCAATTTGATTGGCCTCCACTAACGTTTGTACGGAGATACCGAAGGCGTTGCTAATGCTCCAGAGCGTGTCACTAGGCTGTACCAAGTAGGTTTGTGGTGGGATGCTAAGAGTGGTACCAGGATATATGACGTTCACGTCTTGTAGTTGGTTTGCTTGAATGAGTGATGGGAGAGAGATGTTGTATTGTTGTGCAATCGACCACAGCGTTTCACCGGCTTGCACCGTATGGCTGCGATAATATGAAGGGATAATGAGAGCTAATCCAACAACAAGTCTGGATGGATCAGACAGCTCGTTCGCATCCGCGATTTCCTGCATAGTAGTTTGGTAGCGTTGAGCGATACTCCATAAGCTCTCACCGGTTTGCACAACATGTATTTGCATGGAATGCCTCCTTCTTGTTGACTTTATATATGTTTATGCGTATTGCTCGGTTATTAACAGTAAAAAAAGCTATCGTCATAAATTAGATATTTGAGGCGAATAGTGTACTAGTTTTTGTAAGGAAGTCTAGTAAATATCTAGCTCCAGCGTCGTCTTCTACCAACTTGAAGCCATGGCACTAGGAGAGTGAAAAATCATAAATGGTAAGATAGAACGGAGAATGCACATGAGTAAGCAAAGGATCGGGTCGATTCATTTCTTGAGGTTTTTTGCTATGTTTATGGTTGTATTGGTCCATGTGACAGGGACGTACATCAATACATTGCCAATGGATAGTGGAGCCTTTCAGAAATACCATTTTTTAAATAGAATTATTCGCATAGAGGCTGGCATCTTTATTATGATTACAGGTCTCGTGTTTTTCTATAATTATTTTAGTAAATCTATTACCCTTTCGTTTTTGAAGGAATATGTGCGAAAGCGGGCTGTGTTTATTTTACTACCATATGTAATATGGGCGATATTTTACGAGTGGTATGCTTATCACATTGGCTTTAGGGAAGTAAATTTGACTGATTCTGTCTTAAGGATCATACAAGGTGAATCCTATTATCAGTTACATTTTATATTTATTATCGTGCAATTATATTTAGTATTACCGATATTCATTTACGCAGCCCAGCATCTACAGTGGTTTAAAAGGTATATGTGGGCATTTGGTATCGCCATTGAACTCATCTATTTTATGATTGATTCTAGATTTGACATCATTCCTTTCAGCTTCTTTATGAATAGTTTAGGAACCTTCTTGTTAGGTGGTTGGCTCGGTATCTATTTCTTAGAGCAAAAGGAGAAAGTACGAAATCGAACAAACTATCTATTAGGTCTGTTAGCTGGAAGTTCTGGTGTTGTAACGGTTTATGTGCACTATCATCTATATATCCTCAACACGATGGAATTGCCAGGAATCTATTATAAAGTATTAAATTTGATTTTCATCATGAGCGCAAGTTACTTGTGTTTCCGTTTGGCAGAAATCTTTAGTGAAAGCTGGTATGAAGGTATTCAAAAGGTAGTGAGAAACGTCGCTGCCTATTCCTTTGGTTTTTACCTCATTCATCCTTTTGTGCTGAAGGAAGTCGCACGTTTTATTCCCACACACTCGAATTATTTGTTCCACGTGGAGCTCTTGATGAGATATGTGGTCACGTGTGCGCTATGTTTTATGATTATTTGGCTATTTCACCGGTTCACACCATTTGCGAGTTGGATGTTTGGAAAGCTACCGAAGCAGGCTCCATCGTTAAAGCCTGTGTATCGTCATGAAGCAAATCATTACTCCTCATAAGATGCAAAAAACCCCTGGTACTTTGTGAAAAAAAAGTACCAGGGGTTTTTGAATTAAATAAATCCTGCTATAAGGAATAATACAGATGCTATGCCTGCTGATGTCAGGGCGTATGGTAGTTGGGTGTTAATGTGCTGCATGTGGTTGCATTCAGCCCCTACGGAAGACATAATGCTTGTATCCGAAATAGGGGATGTGTGGTCGCCGAATGCGCCTCCAGAAAGAACAGCAGCTGCTGCAATAATAGGGTCTCCTCCTGTTGCTAGCATTAACGATACGCCGATAGGCATCATGATGGCCCATGTTCCAAACGAAGTTCCCATGGAGAAAGCAACGAAACCGGAGAGAGCAAACAAGGCAAACGGTATAATGGCACTAGGGATGACCCCTTTAGCGATTTGTTCAATATATGCAGCAGCGCCGGTGCCTTCAGGAGCAGGTGCACGCATGATATCGCCAAGTGTAACGGCAAGCGTAATGATCACAGCACCAAAAATGACCGACTTACTACCTTCGAAGAGCTCATTCGAAAATTCCTTTGGTCCCATTAAGTTGGAAGCCAAATACTTAATAAACGCAACAATGATACCTAGGGAAAAGCTAATAATAAGCATTTTATTGCCATCTAAAGGTAGCTTTTCGATAGAGAAGAAGTAAGGTAGCGTGTAATTGTATAAACCTAAGAAAACGAGCATGCCAACCGTTACGCCCAATGGAAGCACCATATCGGAAGGTTTAGCATTTTTCGTAGCTTCAGATGTATCGGGCTCTTCTGTAGTAGCTGAAACTTCTGGATTCACACCACCATAGTTGAAGTGTTGAGCTCGTTCTTCTGCTTTTTTCATCGGTCCGAAATCTTTAATTTTTCCTGATGCAAATAAGAACACCATCAAGATCATCACGATGTTATAAAAGTTGAACGGCACGGTTTGAGCTAACCCAGCAATAGGGTCGTCCACACTAGGGATGTTGTCCACCATTAGTGCGCCCATAAAGGCAACCCAGCCTGAGATAGGAATTAATACGTTAATTGGTGAAGAAGTAGAGTCTAATAGAAAAGCCAGCTTCTCTCGAGATATCTTCATTCGATCGAAAATCGGCTTGAAAACCGTTCCTGTAGCCAATGAACTAAAGTAAGCGCTGGTAAAAAGGGAGGTTCCCATCACTGCTGTTGATACTTGCGCTCCTTTTTTCCCACGTACTTTTGTAGCTAGCCATTCTCCAAAGGCATAAGCCCCACCAGATTTATTTAAAACACCGATAAAGGCGCCAAGAAGAAAGACGACGATGATTAATTCAGCACGTCCGGCTTCTTTGATGATACCCATCCCTTGAATACCAGCATCTGAATTTGCTGGATGACCAGCGATGGCACCGAATAAATTTGTTATAGAATACATAATTGCATGAAGAACACCGTTCGTACGTATATCGATCATTAAGCTTCCGATTAAGATTCCTGCAAGTAAAGACGGAACCACTCGTTTAGATAAGATGGCCAAAGTCAAAGCCACAATGGAAGGAAGTAATGATAGTATGCCAAAATGCTCCATGATGTACGCTCCTTTCTCTCTAGTTATTTAGTAAAAACGTACTCAAACAATTTTTATTAAGTTAGTAATAATACGAATTGTTTGAAATCTTAATTTGCATTATAGGAACCTTTTATTTTTTATGAAAGAGAAAAAAATGAATAAAAGTAATTGTGCGGTTAGAAAAGATGAAATAGCGGCTATTCACACCTGCTGAATACCACTCATCTGACTTATTTAAGGGACTAATCTCCATGGTGTTAAGTTTGATAGGATTGATTGGTGAGTTAGCTCTGTTGGCGTATCTAATATTATAAGGATGGCTTCGGCAGGTTTACCATTAACCCAATTGAATATTGGATCGAGTTCTTATGTATGGTGAGAGGTTAGTATCATTGTAGCTTTTTTTCCTTGCTACAATAGGCTATTGGTGGGCGAAAAAAATGATTAAACGGGTACAGGAGAAGGGAGAGGAGTTGGAGGGACTAGAAGATAATCCCCAGGTAACTTCTGCATGAGGAGGGGGAGTTCGCTTATGAACGCTACATCACGTAGCAACATCGAACCAACCCACTTCCTATGGGCAGCAGTTTGTATGTCGCTAACCGGGCGTTTGCGCTTTTGTTCTTACGCGTACCATTGGTAAAGTTTTTTCGGACGACCGATTTTTTGATGACTCAATACTTGGTTGACTTTTCCTTCATCAAGTAAATGCATCAAGTATCGATAAACAGTTGGATAGGCTAGGTCAATATTTTTGGAGAGTTCATCGACAGAGATGGGCTCTTTTTGCTTTTTGAGATAGTTGGATATATGTTGCAACGTATGTCGGCTAATGCCTTTCGAGCTAAAGACGTCTTCTTCTTGTTCTTGATGCTGGCGCATATTGGCTAGTTGAACGTGAAGTTGAATTCTAGAAATCATGTCTGGTGCTTTGACAGGCTTTAAGGCAAAGTCTGTTGCTCCTTCTTCCAATAGCTGATCGGCAATTTCCTGCCTCTCATCCACCGTGAGCACTAGTACCGGAAACCACCCATTTAAGATTAATCAGATGAAAGGAATCCTCTTAAGCTTTATAGATACTCAACCTCGTTCGATATACGGCAACTAGGTACCATCCAGCTCATACGAATAGTTCTATAAAGAAAGAGGTGTCAGTCTAAAACACGAAGACAATGCTTCAAGGGCGCAGAGCGACAACCTCTATCTGATGTATCCTCATTATACCTTCCTAAAAAGGTATTGAGGATTAAAAGCCAGAAAGAATCTGACTAATAATAATATACGAGGGTGCACCAATTCTTTCGCTCATCATAAAGGATCTCAGACACCATGTTGCTGGTGGACTGAATAGAATCGGAGATTTTCTCGGTATAATCATGAATTTCTTTGTCTGTTGTTTTCATTTGAATCAACGAATTTAGCCCTTCTATTAAGGCAAGAGGTGTTTTTAAATCATGAACCAAGTGCATTGCTTCCCGTCCAGAACGTGATTCGATCATTTCACCTCTAGCAATATTTAAATCTTGGCTCATGGTCCATTTTTGTTCGGAAACGGTTAAATAAATAGCCAAAACGATGGCATTCCCAACAAAAATACTACATAAAACCAGGCTGTAGAAGGACAAAGTCGTTTCAAACCCTAATGATACGGCTATATCTTTCACTTTCGTAGATATTGGACCTCCTCCAAAGCTAAAAGGGGTAAGGAAGATAACGGTATCTAACCATTGTATGCCAAACAATAACTGGGAAAATACAAACGACTTTATGATGGGACGCAAACGGCCTTTTGCGATACGTTGCAACACAACGATAGAGGTGACTAATAAGAGAGCTGGTCCTCCAAAGTAATAATCCAGTGGATTGTAAACGTTAATAATTGCATATACCAATGGAATGATGACAATAGGGACGATGATTTTTAACCATGGTCTTTGTAATCGATAACCAAGCTCATCCCCTAGTAATAAAGCTCCGAGATAATGTGGTAGAGCTCGTACGGTATTCAGCATGACGAGTAAAAAAGCTGTCATCATTAACGTGTCTCCGGAAGGGTTTGTTTCTAGTTGTTCGATGAGAAAAGTGAGTCCTACTTCATCAGCACCTAACCACAAGGGCATCGTAATACCCGCTGCAATGAGTCCAATTTTTATCCAGGTGCTTTTCTTATCCAATATTGTTTGTGTCAACGCGCTACCCCAATCTTAAATGTTGTTTCATTTGTAATCCCAATCACTGTACCATAACATACGTTTTATTTTAATATACAATTTTGTGTGTTTCGACTTTAGACTCCGGTGGATGGGACAGTATAGGAAGGATAATTTATGACGCTTAAGTTGGTACGTCGCTAACCGGGCGCCCCGAGCTTTTGTTCTGCTTGTATGAAGGCATTATGTGTTACTCTTTATGTAGGATGTATATTTCCTGTCATTTTTTCTTCGTAGTGCTATACATAGGTAAACACATTCGAAAGCAAATAAAGGAGGGCTTCAAAAAATGCGTTGGGGAATTCTAGGTGCAGCGAATATTGCCAAGAAAGCATTGATTCCAGCACTGCAGCGAGCGAATGCTGAGATTGTTGCGATTGCAAGTAGAAGTGGGGAAGCAAGTCAAATAGCAGAAGAGTTTGGCATTACTAAAGGTTATGATGCGTATGAAGAGTTGTTAGCCGATCCGGACGTTGATGCCGTCTATATACCAGTGCCCAATCATGTACATAAGGAATGGGTTATCGCCGCCGCACAGGCCGGGAAGCATATTTTGTGTGAGAAACCTGCTGCTTTAACGGTCCAAGATGTAGAAGAAATGCTTGAGGAGTGTCGTCGTAACAATGTGTATTTCTTAGAGGCATTTATGTATCAGTTTCACCCGCAGCATGAACGTGTAAAAGAGCTAATTATTGCCGGGGAAATAGGCGAAGTCCAGTACATGCGAGCTACATTCTCCTTTATGTTTGATAAGACGAAAGACAATATTCGTCTAGAAAAGGAAAAAGGTGGTGGAGCACTATGGGATGTAGGCTGCTACGGTCTTCACTCCACGATGAATATATTAGACTCTCAGCCAACCGAAGCTCAGATTATGTCTCATATAGATGAACGATTTGGTATCGATACAACGAGTCTCATCAACCTCACATTAGAAAATGGAAAATTGGCTCAGATTGATTGTAGTTTTAATGCTCCGGTGAGGAATGAATATCAAGTGATGGGAACAAAAGGAAAAATTACTGTGCCTCATGCATACCGTCCCGATAATAACAATCACCGGGGCGTGATTATTATTGAAAATGAAGACGGGCAACAAGAAGAAGTCCTCGAGGGCGATCAATATAAGCTGCAAGTGGAAGCGTTCATGAGAATCATCGAGAACGGTGGAACATTTGATGATTTTCACGAACTTACCCTACACAATGTGAGAATGATTGAGGCATTGTATAAACAGCAGAATATGTGAATTAGAAGAGCAGTCTGGTTTCAGTACAGATTGCTCTTTTGTTTTCATTCATTTTCGGGTGTGAGAAGTCTTTTTCAGGCTTGAATGATAGTATTGCTCATAAAATTTGGGTCTGCTTATATATTTGAAATCTCGATTATATTCAAATCTCGTTCATATCCCCAAATTGCTGACCTACCATTCCCTTGTTTCAATTTGGAAATAGAATGAGACTTTCCCATCAATGGAGAAAGTCTCTTTTTGATACGAGTCTTGCTATCTATCAAGCTTCGATGTTATAAAAACAATGCTTGTCCAAAGGTAACAACACCAGTAATCAATAAGAATACCATGCTATATTTAAGGGTGAATCGGAACAATTCTGATTCTCTGCCTACTAATCCTACAGCTCCAGATGCTACAGCGACGGATTGTGGGGAAAGCATTTTTGCCATGACTCCACCTGATGTATTAGCCGCCACTAAGATAAGTGGTAGTACGCTGATTTGCTCGGCTGTAATTTGTTGAAGGCTACCAAACAAGGCATTGTTTGATGTCACAGACCCTGTTAGAAAAACGCCAATCCAACCGAGTACAGGAGATAACAATGGGAAATAGTCAGAAGTAGCCGCCATCGCTAACCCTAGTGTGGAAGATTGACCACTATAGTTTGCGATGAAAGCAAAACCTAGCACCATCATAATTGTAAAGATTGGTTTCGCTAACTCTTGTAACGTCTCTTTAAATGTTTCTAAAGCGACACCAATTGGGATACGTAGCATAATAATAGATAGGATTGCTGCAATGAAAATAGCAGTACCAGTAGCTGACAAAAGATCTATCTTTAATATAGCAGCATAAGGTGTTACTTCTGTTACTATTGGTTGAGCTTTTAGTACCAGGTTATGCAAGTGATTCATAGGAATATGAAGAATGGTTCCTGCGAATAATCCCTCCGGTGTGAACAACTGTTTAAAAAAAGATAAGCTCCAAATGGTTACCATCACTGTTAACGCAATAAAGGGAGACCATGCTTTAACAATAGTTTTGAAAGTTAATGGAGATTTTATTTCCATCTCGTTTTCTTGAACGTCAAGTTCCATAATCTCTTTAGGTTTCCACACCTTCGTAAAGAGCGCGAGTGCCACTAAGCTAGCAATGGCAGATGTGATATTAGGTAATTCAGGACCGATGTAGGTCACTGTAAAGTATTGAGCAAGAGCATAGGAAGCGCCTGATACAAGAGCAGCAGGCCATACTTGTCGAACCCCTTTCAGACCATCTAGAATAGCGATTAATAAAAATGGAACGGTGAAAGAAATAATCGGTAAAGATGTTCCTAAAAATTGTCCAATCACTTTTGGATCAATCCCACTTACTTGACCTGCTACAATGACAGGTATCCCCATCGCACCAAAAGCACCAGAAGCTGTATTCGCAATTAAGCATATTCCAGCAGCTTGCAGAGGTTTGAAGCCTAAACCAACCAATAGTGCAGCTGTTATGGCAATAGGAGCACCGAATCCTGCTGCGCCTTCAAGAAAGGCATTGAAGGAAAAGGCAACAAGTAACATCTGCAATCGAGCATCTTTAGATATGGAAGCGATAGAGCTTCTGATTACATTGAATTGACCACTTTTAACAGATAATTTATATAAGTACACGGCCATAATGACAATATAACTAATTGGCCAAAAGGAAAAAGCAAATCCATATCCTGCTGCTTCAGAAGCCATTGCAGTGGGCATGTTGTAAACACTAATTGCAATAATGAATGAAAGAAGGACGGTGCATAAAGATGCAATGGTTCCTCGAATTTTAAAAACGGTTAAAGCTAGAAAGAAAAATAAAATCGGAATAGCTGCTACAAATGCGGATAACCAAATGTTGTTAAATGGATCGTAAGCTTGAGTCCATGTCATGTTCTATCACCCTTTTTTATTTAATGTGAATTATTTCACATGTTAAGTGTAAACTTCTACACAAAAAAGGAGAAGGATAAAAATGGCGTGAAAAGGTTTACTTTTAACCGTCTAGGCTCATTGTCATGATTTGGACAAATTGAAAGCGTTACAATAGATTTTTTCTTCTGTGTGCATTAAAGTTAATGTATACGATTGTTACAAAATTTGGAGGAATACATATGGAACGAATAAAATTAGCATCTGGTTTATCTTTATCACGTATTGTTCATGGCGAATGGAGATTATCTGATTGGAAGTACACAGATGAAGAACTGATCCAACTGATTGAGCATTGCTTAGATCAGGGGATAACAACATTTGATCATGCGGATTTATACGGGAGTTATACATGTGAGGAGTTGTTTGGAAGAGCATTGGCTAAGAAACCGGAGCTCCGTGAGCGCATGGAAATCGTAACAAAGTGTGGCATCGTGATTGAGTCACCAAATCGTCCAGAACATCATTCCCATCACTATAACACCAGCAAGGCTCATATTAAAAAATCCGTAGAGAATTCTTTGGAAAACCTTCGTACCGACTATATTGATTTATTATTAATTCATCGTCCCGATCCGTTCATGGACCCAGGAGAGGTGGCAAGTGCATTTCGAGAGCTGAAGGATGAAGGGAAGGTTCGTCATTTTGGTGTATCCAACTTTAAACAACATCAATTGAACATGCTACAGTCCTTCTTGGATGTAGAACTAGTCACAAACCAGATTGAGCTATCTGCTTATAACCTTGAAAATATTCAAGACGGTACATTAGATCTTTGTATGGAAAAGCGTATGGCACCGATGGCTTGGTCTCCTTTAGGTGGAGGAGATGTTTTTACTAGTCAAGAGGAGAAAGCGGTGCGCTTACGTGGAACGTTAGAAAAGGTAGCGAATGAATTAGGTGCCGATGGAATCGATGAGGTGCTCTATGCATGGTTGCTAAACCACCCAGCAAACATTATGCCAATTGTTGGATCAGGCAAGGTCAACCGAATCGATCGTGCCGTAGCTGCACTAGACTATAATCTATCGAGGGATCAATGGTTTGAAATTTATACAAGCTCGATGGGATACGATATTCCATAGTAAACAAAACCCCTGCCAATACGGCAGGGGTTTTGTTATGAGGTTAAATAAAGTATAAGTTCTGGTGCTTGCCTGTTTAGCTCCAGCACCCAGCGACTAGTGTGCTTCCCTCACCTCTGTGCGATAAGTCAACATCGAATCACTACTACTCTCTGTGATTCCTTTTGGCCTACACAACGTAGGTTGGTTCGATGTTGCTGCGTGACGCAGAGGGTTTAATCGAACTTCCTCTAACTCCCAGGCCAGCAGTTTGTGCGTCGCTAGCAAGGCGCTTGCGCTTTTCTAATGGCTAGCTCCGTCACACCTACCCCCTCGGGGTCTTAAGCAAATCCTCTCTGTGGCAAGAAACGCCACCGGCGAGCTTTGCTTAAGCCTGAACAGGGCGCCTGCGCTTTCAAGTGGTTAGAGTACTTTTTCTAAGAAGCTTTGCGCTCTTTCTGTTTCTGGATGATGGAAGAAAGCGTGAGGTGTGGTTTCTTCTACAACGGCTCCCTCATCGAGGAAAAGGATTCGGTCTGCAACTTCCCGAGCAAATCCCATCTCATGCGTCACCACAACCATGGTCATGCCTGAATGAGCCAGTTGCTTCATCACATCCAGTACTTCTTTTACCATCTCTGGATCTAGAGCTGATGTTGGCTCATCGAATAGCATGATTTCCGGTTCCATGGCTAGAGAACGGGCGATGGCAACACGTTGTTTTTGACCACCGGAAAGCTGGTTAGGGTACGTGTTTGCTTTATCGGATAGGCCCACTGTTTCCAATAGCTTTTTAGCTTGTTTTTCTGCATCAGCCTTTTTGACACCTTTTGTTTCTATTGGGGCAAAGGTAATATTGTCAATCACCTTTAGGTGCGGGAAGAGGTGGAAGTGTTGAAAGACCATCCCTGTTTTTTCCCGGACTTGTGCTAACGTTTTTTCGGTTAACGTGATGTCATCGACAATGATTTCACCCTTCGTTGCTTCTTCTAACCCGTTTATGCACCGAAGAAATGTAGATTTACCAGATCCAGAAGGTCCGATGACGGCGACAACATCTCCTTTTTTTACTTCGGTTGTAATGTTGGTTAGTACTTGATTGTCTCCAAATTGTTTGGTTAAGTTGTTTACGTTAATCACTGTATCGCAACCTTTTTTCGAGTTTTGCTCCGAATGTTTCTAGAATACGCACCATTATAAAGTAAATAATCAATGCAATGGTTAAAGCGCCAAAGTAGTTAAAGGTATCTGCTGCAACAATTTGCGAGCGACGCATAATGTCGTGAGCGCCAATTACAGAAATGACGGCAGACTCTTTCAGTAACATAATATATTCGTTCATTAATGCCGGTAAGATGTGCTTAATAGCTTGCGGTAAAATGATCTTACGCATGGACTTCCAGTAGGACACATTCAATGCCTGAGCAGCTTCAAATTGTCCTTTATCAACAGATTGAATACCAGCACGGATGATTTCGGATACATAAGCTCCTGAGTTTAAGGAAAAGGCAATAATCCCAGCTGCTAGCTTAGGAATCTCCCAGCCTGTGACTTCGGGAACAACGAAATATACATAGACGAGCTGGAGAATCAAAGGTGTTCCTCGGAAGAATGCAGTATATGCATCAGCAAACCGTTTTAACAATGGAAACTTACCAATCTTCGCGAATGCCAATAGAACCCCGATAATAAAACCGAAAATTCCTGAAACAACAACGAATTGTAGCGTAACGAGTATTCCTTTTAAGATGAATGGGATAGATGGTATTAGGTCAATCATTGTTGTTCAACTCCCTATTCTGAAGATCCTTTTCCGAACCAGTTGTTGATGAGTTCGTCCATTTTTCCACTTTCTTTCATTTCTTGCAGTTCCTTATTAAATTCCTTTACGATTTCACTTTCTTTAGGAAACGCCGCCGCTGATCCTTGCTCGTCCTCGCTGTCTATAATAAAGCTAGTCAGTTCTTTATTATTATCTAGATACCCTTTTGCAACGGTATTCTCGATAATCGTTGCGTCAATACGGCCTGATTTTAATTCTTGGACAAGCTGTGGAATTTGATCAAGTTGAGATAACTTAATACCTTCTATGTTTTTTTGCATATCCTCGGCTCTACCTTCTTGAATGGAGCCAAGCTGTACGCCGATGGTTTTATTCTTCAAATCTTCTACGCTATTAATATTGGATTCTTTTTTGGAAATAAGGGAATCCTTTGCTACATAATAGATGTCAGAGAACTGAACTTTTTCCTTACGCTCTTCCGTTGGTGTCATGCCAGCCATGACAAAATCTACTTTGTTACTATTCAACGCAGCAATTAATCCGTTAAAGTCCATGTCTTCAATCTTCAGTTCATAACCCATTTCCTTAGCGATGTGTTTGGCAATATCAATATCAAAACCTACTATTTCTTGTCCTTCTTTCGTATCAATAAATTCATAAGGTTTATAGTCAGCAGACGTTCCCATCACAAGGGTTTTCTTATCTGATTCTTGCTCCCCTTCAGCATTTGAACTTCCGCATGCAGCTAATACGATGATGGAAAATAATGATAAAATAATTGCGAATTTCTTCATAACGTAATCCCTCCGTGTTTTTTGTATCTTTATTAGTGTAAATGCATAATAACACAATTAATTAAGGGTGCATAGCGGTTTTTATGAAAGAATATTCAACTTTATGTATAAAGATAAATAGGTAAGGGTTTACATTATTGGTGTGAACGAAAAAATCACTTAGAGAAAAATTCTCTAAGTGGAGAGGGATTAATATATTGGTTTGTTGTATATTGCATTTGGTGTTTTATAAAATACTCATTATTTGAAGTTATTGGGTTAGATTTAAACTTTTTCCTGTGAACGACATAGCCTGTTACATCCTTATTTCTTGCTATAAAGCCAGTACAATAATGTCGAGATGACCATCATCCCAAAGATGAATAGAAAGGTATATTGAAAGGATGAAACGGAATAAGATGTTCCTCCTATTTCTAAGAAAAGACTAGCAAATACCGGTCCAGAAGCAGCGCCTACGAATTGGATGAGTTGCTTTAATCCTATGCCAGAGCCAATTAATTCATCTGGCAAAAAGCGAGATACTTCATTAGTGGAACTGGAGGATAAACTAGAAAATCCAAAACTCGTAAACATATAGCCTAGCATAATCATGTATTCGTTCACCGGGGATAGGAAATAAAAGACAAGGGTCGAGATTGTAAGCAATACATGAGCGAGTAGCATGATTTTACTATTTCCATATCGATCAATCAGTCGTCCTACGAAAATAGCCGCTACAGCTGATAAGAGAGCGCCAGGGAATATTATTAGCCCAACAGTTGTAGGGGGTTTATCATATACGTTTTGTAACATTAGTGGCATGATTACAAGGATTGCAAAGTGAGTACTAAACCCTAAATAACTCATATAAATGATCATGCGGTAAGGCTTATGCTTAATTAAATCCGGTTGTATAAACGGAACAGAGTGATTGGTAATACGTCGCCACAACATATATAAAACGACGATACCGATGACAAGGTAATACCATTGCAAGGTTGAGATGAACAGCAGAAAAGACGTTACACTTAGACCGGTTAAGATCGCTCCTATTCCGTCAAATGTTCCTTTCTTTACCTCTTCATTCGGAAGCATGCGATACAGAACCGGGATTAAGACTAGGACAATCATGGTAAATAAAAATAGATAATTCCAATTTAGCCAATCGGTAATCGCACCTCCTGCCACAGGACCTAATCCAAAGCCTAACGATGATGCAGAGGCGATAAATGCCATAGCCCGTCCTCTTATGGATAACGGGACAAATCGACCTGCAAATACGTAGGAAAGTCCTGGTATTGCTGCTGCACCTGCGGCTTGACAGAGTCTTGCAATGATCAGCCATACGAAATTGGATGTGAAGTAACCGAATAAAGAAGCTGATCCAAATAAGAACATCCCGATTAATAGTAAACGGCGAAGGGGAATGTAGTCCGACAATCTTGTGTAGCCGATTGTGAATATGGCCAATACAATAGAATAGCCAGAAACAATCCATGCCCCTTCAGAAGGGGTGAGGGAGAAATCTTCCAATACATTTGGTAAAGCTACGTTAAACATAGTCGTATTCATGACAACTAACCAGACAGCTAAACTTAATACAATGACTGTTTTAAAGGTGCTGGATGATCGTTGTTCAGTCGCTTCTTGCTGCATCATATTCCTCCTTCAGAGGTTCGGGTTTAGCATATATTTCGATACTCGAAAAAACTATAACATATGTTCCCTGATGTTTAACAAGGATGTGACTTGAGAAGGTTCATGCACCTTAAATGATGATATAATATACGTAATAAAGACGTTACGATCCTCGTAGGAGGGTAAGGGATGAAAATCTTTAAGCGAGTGTATGAGGGTATCATGATTATCTTGGTTATGGTCACCATCGTCACACTATGGACAGAACAAGCTTATAATACATTTATTAATCGATTTATTTGGTTTGTCTTTTTTATAGATTTTGTGGTTCGATTATGGAAAGCAGAAGAACGTTGGACATTTATAAAGAAAAATCCGTTTCTCGTCATTGCTGTTATTCCACTGGATCAATTTTTTCAGATGGCTCGTATTGTACGTATCATTTATTTGTTTAGAATCAAAACCATTACAAAGTATTATATACAGCCATTTGTACAAAAATTGACGTATCAATCTAAGCTGTTTATCTTTGGTGCTTTGTTTGGTGTGTTAGTTTTTCAATCTATCATTTTATGGTGGTTAGAGGAAAATATCACTTCTTTATGGATGTCCTTTAGCCTTGTGTTTCAACATTTATTGTTCTTTGGGCATCGAGCGATTGAAGTGAACGCTTCCGCTACGTTGTGGATGTTTGTGATCACCTCTATTATTGGCGTCATCCTTCATGGGCTTGCCCTTCAATGGCTGTTTAGTCATATTGAACCGATTTATAATAAAGTGAAAAATACGCTTGAATCATAAGGTTCAACCTTTCATAAGCATAGAAGTAAGCTGTTCGTTGAATAGCTCTTTTCAAGTGAACCTCAAAGCTACCGAATCATTTACAGGTGAGAGGTTCCTTTTTTACAAGAAAAGAAAGTATAAGTTTTTGGCTCTTACATGTCTAGCTCCAGCGCCCAGCGACTAGCAAACTTCCAGCTCCTCCTTGCGATAAGTCAACATCGGATCGCTACCGCTCTCCGTGTTTCCTTTATCTAATACGGATTCAGGGGAAGTTCATTAAGAACGCTACATCACGTAGCAACATCGAACTAACCCACTTCATGTGGGAAGCAGTTTGTATGTCGCTAAGCGGGCGCTCCGAGCTTTTCTTTACTTTTCCATAGATTGGATGGTTTTACGATGAAGACTGTTCTGAGGTATGTTCTTACATATAAAAAATCGGCTATCATTGCTTTGTTACTCATGGGGGTTGAATTAACGGTTGAATTGCTTCAACCGATGCTCATGGGGGTCATCATTGATCAGGGCGTTGTGGAACAAGACATGGAAGCTATCATGATATGGGGAGGCTTGTTGCTCTTTTTATCCTTGCTTGCCTTCGCTTCTGGTATAACGAACTCCTTTTTTGCGGCAAATGTGAGCCAAGGAGTAGGACACGATGTTCGTCGTGACCTGTTTACAAGGATACAATCCTTTACAGCAGATCAATTCCAACGATTCGCCACGTCCTCTCTCATAACGAGGATGACGAATGATGTTACCCAGGTTCAATCCTTTTTGTTTATGGCCATGCGGATCATGCTCCGTGCACCGTTATTTATTATCGGTGGTCTTATATTGGCATTCACAGTGCACGCGGGTCTTGCCAGTATTTTGTTGCTGGCCGTGCCATTTCTGTTTTTGTTTATGCTGTGGATGATGGGGAAAGGGGTTCGTCTGTTCAGGGAAGTTCAAGTAAGGTTAGATGCAGTGAACCGGGTGATCCGTGAAAATTTAGTCAATATGAGGTTGATCAAAGCATTTGATCGTGGTGATTATGAACAACATCGATTTGATGAGGTCAATCGGCCTCTTATGGATGAGAACAAAAAAGCACTTCGATTATTAGAGTTGACGATGCCTGCTGTGATGCTTGCTATGAATATCGTTTTAGTCGTTGTTCTTTGGTACGGTGCAGCCGATTTACGAGTAGGAGATGCCCAGGCTGGTCAAGTGGTGGCCGTTCTGAATTATGGCACACGAATTATGTTCTCTTTTTCAACTTTTTCATTTTTGCTGATGGTGTTTTCAAGAGGGCGAGCTTCGACAACAAGGATTGCGGAAGTGTTACATAAAGATGCAGGTGAAGAGGTAGATACATATGATGAAATGTACACAATAAAAGGTGATGTTTCCTTTGAGGATGTTTCCTTTCGTTACCCAGGTATGAATGTTGATGTGATTAAACATCTATCATTTTCTGCAAATGCTGGGGAAACGATAGGCATCCTAGGTGAAACAGGATCAGGAAAGACCTCCTTACTACAACTGCTCCCAAGGCTCTATTCACCTACAGAAGGACAAATACGTATTGATCAAAAAGATATCCATTCCCATTCTGTTCCATCACTCCGAAGAGGGATCGGGTTCGTCACACAGGAAGCCCACCTTTTTTCTGGTACGATTGCGGACAATATAAGGTGGGGAGACGAACAAGCAGATATGGAACAGGTGAAACAGGCAGCGCAAGAAGCCCATATCCATGACTTCATTATGTCATTACCTAACCAATACGAAACAAATTTAGGGCAAAAGGGAGTCAACCTATCTGGTGGACAAAAGCAACGACTGTCATTGGCCCGTGCTATGATTAAGCGTCCTGCGATCTTGTTGTTGGATGACAGTACAAGTGCACTTGATGCACAAACAGAAACCAGTGTATTACATACATTGGAACATCTCTCATGTACGACGTTTATCGTTGCCCAGAAAATTAGCTCTGTGCAAGCTGCCGATCACATTTTATTACTTCAAGATAGCGAACTCATTGCCAAAGGAACGCACAGTGAGCTTATGCAGCATAGTGATGTTTACAACAACATTTTTCAGTCACAACTGCAGCGTGAGGAGGTACATGATGGGTCAATCTAATCGAAGCCACCCACATCAACGTCGAGGTATTCCTATGAAACCACCAAAGATTGATCATATGAAGGGAACTCTTTTGCGTATTTGGCAGTATATGATGGTGGAAAAAGGCCGAATTGCGCTTGTGTTAGCCATGGTCGTCATCAGCTCCGTTTTGTCGTTGGTAGGGCCTTATTTATTAGGAGTAACCGTGGATAAGGTGATTGCGAAGGTAGGGGTGTTCACGCTTGTTTGGATGCTGGTTTTATTAGCCTGTGTTTATGTATTCCAATATGGGGCAGTGTTATTGCAACAGTTTTTTATGATTGGTGTTGCTCAAAACACGATATATACGATGCGAGGCGATCTATTTAAACACTTTCACCAGATGGGGATGTCGTTCTTTCAAACGAAACAGCATGGAGAATTAATGAGTCGTGCGACGAATGATATGGAAAATATAAGTCGAACGTTAAATTCATCTGTTATTCAATTCTCTACTAGTATCTTAACGTTAATAGGGACCATTGGGATGATGATTTGGTTGAGTCCTTTGTTAACGGTGGTCACCTTATTGATTGTGCCGATTTTACTTTACGGTATGAAATGGATTACCAGTCGTACGGGCGTTTACTTTAAAGAACAACAACGCCACTTGGGAGATATGAATGGATACATTGAAGAGTCTCTAACTGGCCACCATATCATCACTCTTTATTCACGAGAACCGCAAGTGATGGAACAATTCAAGCATAAAAATGAAGCGTACCGAAATGCTAGTTATTGGGCCCAAACTTATACAGGATTTATCCCTAAGCTACTTAATCTGCTCAATAATCTAAGCTTTGCCTTGATTGTTGGGTTAGGTGGAGTGTTTGCGTTAAATGGATGGATTTCTATTGGAGTGATTGTTACCTTTACTACTTATTCACGTCAGTTCACTCGCCCACTGAATGATTTAGCCAATCAATTTAACGTTATATTATCAGCTGTTGCTGGAGCGGAACGTGTCTTTCACATCATGGATGAACCAAGGGAAACCGAAGATGAAAAAGATGTGGAACAAGTTACTTCCATTGAAGGAAAGGTGCAGTTTCGAAATGTTTCATTTGCTTATGAAGACCAGCCAACACTTTCGGATATTGATTTTGATGTGAACCCTGGGGAAACAGTTGCTTTGGTTGGTCCGACAGGTGCTGGGAAAACGACCATTATATCGCTCTTGTCCCGTTTCTATAACCCTGATGAAGGGGAAATTTATGTGGATGGAAAATCTATTTCATCCATCAGCCGGAAAAGTTTGCGCAACCATCTTGGTATGGTACTACAGGACTCTTTTTTATTTGAAGCTACGATACGGGAGAATATACGCTATGGGCGATTGAATGCCACAGATAAAGAAGTGAAAGAAGCAGCTAAGAAGGCTAATGCCAACCGATTTATCAAGTCGTTACCAGAAGGGTATGACACCATGCTTCATTCTGATGGTCAACGAATCAGCCATGGACAGCGTCAACTATTGTCTATTGCCCGGGCAATGTTAGCTGATCCTCAATTATTAATACTAGACGAAGCCACGAGCAGTATAGACACGATTACAGAAGTGAAAATTAACGAAGCTCTTTCAACCTTAATGGAAGGACGTACTAGCTTCGTCATCGCTCATCGTTTAAACACCATCCAAAATGCCGATCAAATCATTGTATTGGATGAAGGGAACATAGTTGAAAAAGGAACCCATGAAACGCTACTGAAACAAAATGGAATGTATGCGTCGTTTATGTATCAGCAACTTTCAAAGGCGTAGTATGATGTGCAAATGGCAATAAAAAGCCTCCCTGTTAAGGAAGGCTTATTCAAAAGAAAAAGCAGTATAAATTTTTGGCTCGAATGTGTATAGCTCCAGCGACTAGCAAAATCGTGCAGCAACATCGAACCAACCCACGTCGTGTGGGCGGCTATCCGGACGCCTGCGCTCTTCTATTCATTAATGATAATCTTCTCTCAAACTGTTCAGAGATACCTCTTGTTCTTGATCTGGGAAGTCTAGGGGGAAGATGCGGGCGGTTTCTTTTTGCTCATCTACGTGTTGAATGTAGATGGGGGTTCCGTTATAAGAAACATTCGCCATGATTGGCGTCTCAGAAATTTCTTTCGCGCGTTGTCGGTTCATGCCATTCACCCTCCTTAAGATGAGATCAAGATTAGTCTTGGTGACTTGGTCAAAAACTATACGAGTAAACATTCATTGCACTTGCATAACCTCATAATAGGATGAGGTTGGATGGAAAATAGAAGACATCCATATCAAAGCAAAAAAAACATAAAAAAGGTACCGAGAACATCGGTACCTGACTGATAAAAAAGTTGTGAATATGTAAAAACCATGCTATGATAAAAATCCATGCATACAACAAAAATATGCAATTACATTTATCCAATTATAATTATACATGAATTTAATTTGAATGTCAAACCATTTGATAATCTTAAGTAATGGAGAGTGATGGTATGTCTGATAAACATGAAGATTGGCAAGTTGAACAGCAACGTGTGGATCGTGTTGTTGAAGAAATAAATAAAAAGGAAGAACAGCTTCGAGAAAAAGTTGGTGACGTCAAAGGGGAAGTTATTGACCTTCGCGAAGATTTCTTTGAAGATGTAACCGTCAATATGGATGAACCAGATGATGTAATGGAAACGTATAGTAGTATTCGCCAACAAGCTGAATTGCTAGGAGAACGGGAACGTAGTCATAAGCAGTTCTATGACCAATTGAAAACTTTGCATCGATTGAAACATTCTCCTTACTTTGGACGGGTGGATTTTGTAGAAGAAGGTGAATCGGAAGCTGAGGAAGTGTACATTGGAGTTGCATCGTTAATGGATCAACATGATGAAGATTTTCTCGTCTATGATTGGCGTGCTCCTATCTCAAGTCTTTATTACGATTATTCACCAGGCTCTGCATCTTATGAAACTCCCGAGGGTGAAATAGAAGGGGATATGACGTTGAAGCGTCAATTCATCATTCGTAACGGACAGATAAAAGGGTTATTTGATACAGGTGTTACGATTTGGGATGAACTGCTTCAAGAAGTCCTTGGTAACAATGCGAATACACAAATGAAAAGCATTGTTGCAACTATCCAAAAAGAACAGAATGAGATCATACGCTATGATAAGAAAAAATACTTATTGGTCCAAGGCGTAGCGGGTAGTGGTAAGACCTCAGCAGCATTACAACGTGTGGCTTACTTAATGTATCGGTATCGTGGCAGCATTCAAGCCGACCAAATCATGCTTTTCTCACCTAATCCAATGTTTAATAGCTATGTTGCAAATGTCCTCCCTGAACTCGGAGAGGAAAACATGGATCAAACGACCTTTTTAGAGTATATCGACAAACGCCTTGAGGGACGTGTGAGCTACGAAGACGCTTATGAGCAATTAGAACATCTTCTAACTTCCCAAAAAGACAAGGATTATGATGTTCGATTAAATAATATCCAATATAAAGCTAGTTTAGATTTCAAGGCATTTGTGGACCAGTATATTGAGCGGTTAACAAAGCAAGGATTAATCTTTAAAAATGTGAAATTTAGAGAACAGACCATTGTTACCAAGCAACAGATGGATGATTACTTTTATAGTCTAGACCCGGCTATTTCTACTCCTAATGCCATGCAAATGCTTGCAGATTGGCTTTTGGAACAAGTGAGTGCTTTTGAGCAAGCAGAACGGAAGAAGGCATGGGTTGAGGATGAAATCCAACATTTAAGTAATGAGGAATACTTGAGAATTTACCACAAAACGCAAAAAGGAAATCGAGATAATCAGGATACCTTTGATGACTTTCAATTAGAGCAGCAAATGTTATCGAAGGCTGTTGTCCGAAAGTATATTAAGCCGATAAAAAATAAAATTAAAAATCTTGAATTTATAAACATGACCGCTGTGTATAAAGCTCTGTTTTCCATTGAACCACATGATAAGCCAGCACAATGGGATGAAATGATTCAACAAACATTGGCATCGTTGGATGAGAAGCATCTCCTACATGAAGACGTTACGCCATATCTTTATCTAGAGGATCAGCTTAAGGGAACGAATGTCTACACGAAAATTCGCTACCTATTTATTGATGAGGCTCAGGATTATTCTCCGTTCCAATTTGAATTTTTGAAGAAGCTTTTCCCTTATAGTCGTATGACGATTTTGGGTGACTATAACCAAGCAATCTATGCCCATAATGTCCATGCGCCAACGCCATTATCAGAAGAACTCCACTCTGAAGGGGAAGTAGAAAAGCTTACCCTATTAAGAAGTTATCGCTCAACCAAGCCTATCATTGAATTTACAAAAGGACTTGTAACTGGTGGAGAAGATATTGAACCGTTTAATCGAGAAGGTGAGCGTCCAAGTCTTGTCGAAGTAGAGGATGCAGCGAAGCATATAGAAGCAGTTGAGCAAAAGGTTCTCTCCTTGCAAGACAAAGCATACGAAACAATTGCGATTATTTGTAAAACAGCTGAAGAGAGTCGACAAGCATACGAAGCGCTTAAAGATGATCTGCCTGTTAGACTAATGGATAAGGATACCTATACGTTTGAAAAAGGACTTATTGTCATACCTGCCTACTTAGCAAAAGGGATTGAATTTGATGCTGTTGTTATTTTTAATGCATCAGCAGAGCAATACAAAGATGATTTGGAACGCAACTTGTTCTATACCGCGTGTACAAGAGCGATGCATGAACTTCACATTCTTTCTTTAGGGGAAAAGAGCCCTTTTATTCAGGAAGTTCCTTCAGAAACATACGTGGAAGAACTGTTTATGCGATAAGTGGAGCAGATAAGTGTACAACACAACTCCCACTGGAACAGATTTTATCATTCAAAAGAGGAGGTGCGTAGAGATACGCGCCTTCTTTTTTAAACGGGAGGAAATAAAATGAAGATCAATGGTCATGAAGTAAAGGGGATAGACATTGATGCTGAGACTCGGTGCAAACATTACCATAAGGAAGTAGATAGGATCGCACTTAAATTTAAGTGTTGCGATACCTATTACCCTTGCTATCAATGTCATGACGAGGTCACCAATCACAAGGCTGAGACGTGGACTGTGGAAGAGCGAAACAAGAAGGCAGTTTTGTGTGGTTCATGTGGTAAGGAGTTAACGATACACGAGTATATGAACAGTGGATACGCATGCCCTCATTGTGAAGCCTCTTTCAATCCTGGCTGTCGTAATCATGCTAATCTTTACTTTGACGTCTCAGAAGATTAAAAGTGTTGTTTTAAGTAGGAAGATAACTCGATAAAGCCAGGCTCATCTTGTTTGTCTAACGCTTGATCAATCAATCTCATTGCATTTTCTCGCTCTAGTTCGAGAATCACTTTATCAATTGTTTTCATATTGATTGATTTTTTTCGATTCAAATATCGACTAGCAATCGAGTGGACATGGGTAACGAAATCAGGTAAATCCAATAGCTCTTGAATGGTAATTTGCATCATATGTTTCCCCTTTTGGAAAACTAGCACATCATTAACATTGGTGATTTTTTTGGTTTTACGATCAACTACAATTTCACGTCCTTCAATGGGAGTGAATTGATACAGGTCATCACCAAAGTGGATAGAGAAGTATTGATAGGCTAACATAATGCGAATACAATTTTCTTCGTGTTTCACATAAAACGGTTTTAACATCCGAACAGATAACATGTGATCACCCCTTAAATACTGAATATTTTGTTATTAGGATATGCAGTAATCCCGCCAGAGGTTAAAGATTTTAAGAAGGTTAGACGCTTTCATTTTTTTAAGTACTTTTTACGAAAAATTTAAACTATTCAATAAGTTTGACATATTGACGGGTGATTAGTAGTATATATGGCAACAACTTATGCATCATTAACGTAATCTTCTTATCCAGAGAGGTGGAGGGACTGGCCCTTTGAAACCTCGGCAACGGATTCTGTGCAACAGAACACCGTGCTAATTCCTTCAAGCTTAACGCGGCTTGGAAGATGGGGAGAGTTGGGATCTACATAAAAGCAGAGCCCCTCTTCTTTACATAAAAGAGAGAGGCTCTGCTTTTATGTTTATGAGGAAATACGTTAAAAGTTAGTGTTTAATACTGAGTAAAGTCATTGGAATAATGGAATATAATAGGTGTCGTGAAGGAGAGGGAATGGATGATGAGGTATGGATTTTGGCTCCCTATATTCGGAGGTTAGTTACGGAATGTAGATGAAGAACAGATGACTCCTACATTTGAGTATGTGAAGAATGTTATTCAATCGGCTGAAAAATGGGGGTATGACACCACCTTAATCGCAGAACTGTATTTAAACGATATCAAGGGCCCTGAAAGAGATTCATTAGAAGCATGGTCCACTGCTGCAGCATTAGCTGCAGTTACGGATTCGATAGAAATCATGACAGCTGTTCGGCCAAATTTTCATAACCCTGCTGTTACTGCAAAAATGGCCTCTACGATAGATCATATTAGTAATGGACGCTTTACGTTAAATGTAGTTTCCGCTTGGTGGCAAGAGGAAGCACGACAGTATGGAGGTGCTTTTACAGAGCATGATGAACGTTATGATCGCACAGATGAGTTTTTACAAGTCTTAAAAGGGCTATGGTCTCAAGATACATTTAGTTTTCAAGGGAAGTTTTATCAAATCGCTGATACACAGTTACAGCCTAAACCTATTCAAGCACCAACTGTTTATGCGGGTGGGGAAAGTCCCCGAGGAAAACAATCCATCTCTGAGTATTGTGATGCTTATGTGATGCACGGAGGGACGGTTGACGAGATTTCACAAAAAATAAGAGATATGAAAGAACGGAGACTTAAGGTGTCTTCAACGCCGTTTCAATCGTTCGGTATGGCTGCTTATGTCATCTGTCGTGACACCCTTGAGGAGTTAAATCGAATCACGCAGTTGAAACAGTCTAGCGCTTATGCAGGCTACAAAGACTTCACAAGTAAATCGCAGCTGGAACAGCAGGTGGAAATGTTGGATTATTCGGTTTCCAATCGTGGATTACGGCCAAATTTGATTGGAACTCCTAATCAAATAGCAGATAAAATGATCGCTTATGAAGAAGTTGGACTTGATTTGCTACTGCTTCAATGTTCACCTCAGCTTGAGGAAATGGAGCGGTTCTCTAAGCAAGTGATGCCTCTAGTAGAAGAGAAAAGGGTGCAGGAAAGAAAGGAGACTCAACAATGAGTAAAGTATATATCTTACACGAAAACGAAGAATGGACTGTCCACCTCACAGATCGTTTAGACCAATTGGGCATACCATATGAAAGCTGGCATTTGGATTATGGAACGATTGATCTATCTGAGGAACCTCCGGAAGGTGTGTTTTACAATAGGATGAGTGCTTCTTCCCATACAAGAAATCATCGTTTTGCTCCAGAATTTGCTGAAGCGGTGCTAGCTTGGCTTGAGCGGCATGGTCGGACTGTAATCAATGGAAGCAGAGCTCTTCGTCTTGAAGTCAGTAAGGTTAATCAATATATGGCATTAAACCAGCAAGAGATACAAACGCCTAAAACGATTACGGCAGTGGGACGTAATCAAATCATAGAAGCCGCAAAGCAGCTAGATCGAGCTTCCTTTATTACAAAGCATAACCGTGCAGGTAAAGGCCAAGGCGTTCAACTGTTTCACTCCATAGAAGCCTTGCATCAATATGTGTACAGCGAGGGATTTGACGAGCCTGTAGATGGTATAACCCTTGTACAGGAATATATTGAAGCACCTGAACCGTATATCGTGAGGTGTGAATTCATTGGTGGGAAGTTAATCTATGCGGTTCGTGTTGATACATCTGAAGGGTTTGAGCTTTGCCCTGCTGATGCATGTACGATTGAAGATTTACATTGCCCTACGGAAGATACGCCGCAACAAAAGGAGGAGCAACCTAAGTTTAGGATCTTAGATTATTTTGACGATCCAGTTATCGAACAGTATGAACAATTCCTTTTAGAAAATAATATTGAGGTAGCAGGGATTGAATGTATACAAGATCAAAACGGAAATCTGTACACGTATGATGTGAATACGAATACGAACTATAATAAAGAAGCAGAAGAGCAAAAGGATAAGTTTGGTATGTTGGAACTTGCTACGTACCTTGGCAGGAAACTAGAAAAGAAATCAATTTCGAGTTATGTATAAAACGGAAGTTAGGCATCTATTAAGGTGTCTAACTTTTTTATTGTCTAACGAAATTATAAAAATGTTGGCTTGTGCATAACTAAGTAAGTTATAGAGGCCACGTACAGCTCCAGCGCACAGCGACGAGCAAACTTCCTGCACCTCCTTACGATAAGTCAACATCGAACGCTTGCGCTCTTCGTGTTTCCTTTATCTCATACGGATTCAGCGGAAGTTCGAGTTCGATTAAGAACGCTACATCACGTAGCAATATCGAACCAACCCACTTCCTGTGGGCAGCAGTTTGTACGTCGCTAGCCGGGAGCGCTGAGCTTTTGTTCTCATAACGAAAGCCTTGATGTGGTAAATACTCGCCGCGTCAAAGGATTTCAATCCCTTTTCTATATGTGGTGAGTGAGTGGTTTCCCTTGATGGTATCGGTTTGCAAGGAGAATTCCATTGGAGAACGGATGTGTGAATAATACCAAAGCTGCTTTGTGAAAGGGCAGTAGATAACGGTAGGAGGGAGTTGGGTAACAAGGTCATGCATATTGGCAAAACGAATGCTCAGGGGCGTAAGCGTAGTATAGGATTGTGTAAAATTATCATTTCCGACTCGTGGACTTCCGTAATTGTACATGATCACCTGAGCGAATGGTGCGTTTCCTTTTGCATCTAAAGCATGTAGCGTCGCTAAGGCACCACCTAGACTATGACCGGTAATATAGAGCTTCTTATGAGGGGGAATGTGTTGATAAGCTTGGAAAATATCATCGCGGCACGACTCATAAATAGATAAGAATCCATTATGAACAAGCCCAGCATTGTCAACATAGGGGTAAGGTATTTGGAAAACCTGTGCGTCTGCGACCCAATCTGGTTCTGTTTGGGTGCCACGAAAAGCGATTATTACAGAATGCTCAGATTCTATGATAAAGCCGAACCACTCTTTTGAATGAAGGGTAGTTGCCTTGAATGTTTTCACTAGCTTAAACCCTTTAGGTATAGGAAACGCACCATTTTGTTTGAATTGCACATAGCTTAATTCACACATATTTAATAAAAATCGGGAAAGTTGCTTATGATAAAACGGTAGAAGCATGAGGTACAACCAACCTTTCATGGTAGAAATGAAAGGATAACTTTCGGCGCTCACATGTCTAGCTCTAGCGCCTTCACCTCAGGAGCTTTAGCAATACTTCTTTGTGGGAAAAATCGCCACGACGAAGCTTTGCCTTAAGCATGGCGGGGATGGATAAGGCGCTTGCGCTTTTATTTAGTTATCTTGGTTGTATGTTATGTCAATGAGATCGTGTTGGTTCTAACACCCTTGATTGTACATTAACATCAAGCTAAAAGGAGATACGTGCATGGTAGAGAAGACAATTTATTATAAAGATTTAGGTGAGGGGCTTCCTATCGTTTTTATACATCCACCAGGAATGGGGCATAAAGTGTTTCTTTATCAAGAGAATCTATCTCAGTCGTATCGGATATTACTGCCCGATCTAAATGGACATGGTATGTCTTCGAAACGGGACAATCCTGTTAGCATCCCAGGTTTTTCTTTAGACATTAAAGAGATGCTTGATCATGCTGGAATGGAGAAAGCGGTGATATGTGGCTACTCTGCAGGTAGTATGGTGGCGCAGGACTTTGTGCTATCTTATCCTGAACGCACGCATGCTATGATTTTATCTGGAGGCTACCCTAAAGTGAATTCATTATTACTAGCAGCAGAGTACAAATTAGGTATGCGGCTTGTCAGAAAGAACCGCGAGAGATTAGCGTATATAATCGCTAGAAGTCACACCAACCACCCTTCATTTCAGAATGTATTAAAGAATTATATGATGAAGGCAGATCCACGAGTTTGGTACGAGTTTTATCATAAGTCTTATCATTATGATTGTAGTGAGCGTTTATCATCTGTGAAGGTCCCTGTGTTACTGCTATATGGTGCAAGAGAAACTTGGATGAAAAAACATATTCCATTTTATAACCAGTGCTCTTTTTGTACGTTACAAGAAATCCCTAAGGCATTTCATCAATTACCTTCAAGACAATCGGTCTATTTCAACAGAATCATTGATCATTTCTTGAGAGAACAAGCTCCTCTTTTTCAAAATATGATATCAAAATAATGTTTGATGATCCCTTAAAAAGGAAATGAGTATAGAAGAAATTGTAATGGAGGGATCAAGAATGCCAGCAGCTGAAAAAGAATTAAAAGACGTATATATGAAAAAAAGTGGGGAATCGATTCGCTTCGCGCACGGAAACTACATTATTACAGAAGTAGATGGAAAGCAGCATTGTGAACTAACATTAAATAACGTAGAACAATACGAAATGTTAGAGCATCGTAAAGATGAAAATCAAGATATTGAAGTTACGTTCAGTACCCAAGAAGGCGATAAGTTCGACGGAACGCTTAAAGTAACGACAGTAAATCGCGAAAACGAAAACAGTAATACAGTAGAGCTTGAGAGTAAAGAAGCGATTTCTCAGCAATAAAAACATGAGTAGCAGAATCCCGCCAACTAATATTGGCGGGATTTTTTATACTCATTCATAAAAAACATGAAAGGAAATAAGGTATAAATTCGAGAAGTAAGGTGATAGTAGGGATGATTAAGGTTTGAACATGATAAGAACATGACAGGAATAACCTGGATTACCACTAGACCTATAGTGGAAAGTAATGTATATTTTGGTAGAAAGCAATCGATTTGCTGGAGGGACATCATAATGAAAAAAACACTATTCATCGTAGCGATCGCATTATTACTAGCGGGTTGTTCGGATGCCACTGCTAGCTCATTTCCAGATGCTAGAGATAAGGCTGGATTCCCGATTATAGAGCCTACATATGTTCCAGATGGTATGGAACAATCTAAATTACGAGTGGAATATGGGTCGTTATTTTTAGCATACGAAAGTGAAGAGGAGCATCTTGAAATCTATCAAGAACATGCAAGTGATAGATGGATGATCCAGCACGTTCAGAAATATATTCTCACGGGAGAATATGATGAAGTCTTTGGGCAGGTAAATGAAGTATTTGAAACGGAAAATTACGTTGGATTTATTGATACAGAAGCAGTACGTCTCCATGAGACCTACCAGTACACATTTCTTCCAAAGGATACTGAACTATGGAAGGATTACTACTATCAGCTCACTACAAATGTAAGCAAAGAAGAATTAAGAAAAGTTGTAGAGAGTTTCAACGTTGTCGATAACGAAATAGAATAAAATTTTTGTTTTTGTTCTACGCATACGTAAAAAGCTCCGCCAAATAAGGCGGAGCTTTTTATTGTAGGAAAGAAAGTGTTAGCACCTCCGTGTCTAGCTCCAGCGCCCAGCGACTAGTGTGCTTCCCTCGCCTCTGTACGATAAGTCAACATCGAATCACGCATGTTTTCGTGTTTCCTTTATCTCCGACGGATTCAGGTGAAGTTCGATTAAATTCGCTACCCACGTAGCAACATTGAACCAACCCACGTTGTGTGGGCCGTAGCATATACGTCACTAAACGGGCGCTTGCGTTTTTCTTCGTTCAACAGGTTAAATAGCTCAAACATATACTTTCTTTTGGAGACGGGAGAGATGACATCAGGATACTTACTCTACTTGTTGCATGGTAGTTGTGACTTCTATGTTTGATAAGCCATTTTTACTTGCTAAATAGGCATGCCTCCTTTCAAAGTCTCTTTCTAGCTGAGCCAGAGTGATATTTTCCAGTATATCCGTTCGCTTATAAAGTCCATCCTCTACTAACTGCTTGAATAACCTATTTCGTTTAATCTCAACAGCCTTTTGTAATAATGTCATCTTTCCTACATCCTTTCCCCTTGGTTTGTGATCATCCTGACTTGGATTAATGTCATTATAGCTCCTTATCCAATCATTATCATGAAGTTTGTTAGTTTAACTTACACGAAAATTTTGAAAAGTATGATTTAATCATGTTAGGAAACCTGACAAAACTAGTTACAAAATATACTTCTTGTGTGTATAATCCTATTTATAGTCATCAACAATTCAGCATGATCTGAGAGGTGAAAGGATGGTATGGAAGAAGATAAGCATTCTTTAAAGGAGCGAAAGGTCATTACAATAGGTATTGTAAGTGAGTTGACGGGATTAACGGTAAGACAAATTCGATACTATGAGGAAAGGAAGCTTATTTTTCCTGATCGATCCAATCAAGGTAGTCGTAAATTTTCTTTCTCAGATGTAGAAACATTAATGGAAATAGCGAACAAGATTGAAGAGGGAGTTCAAACACATGAAATTAGAAGGGAAATGGCAAAAAAGAAAAAAGGGGTTACAGAAAGAGAAGTGAGAGATCGGATGCTGAAAGGTCAAATTCGAGCCCAATTTGGCGATCCCAAGATGTAAATGCTTACATGTTTGAGTCGCGGGGGTTAGGGGTTATCGAAGACGATTAAAATAATCAGAAAATTTAATATTTTTTCGAAAACCCTCTTGCTTTTTCCTTTTTTAGCGTGTAGGGTTATTAACATAACAAAACATGTTAGAACTCCTAACATAATTTCGAAAGGGGATCCAATCATGAAAAAAGTTGAGTCCGTTATTCGTCCGGAATCGTTCCCAGCATTACGTGAAAAGTTAGATGAAGTGGAAGTGAATGGGTTAACGGTTTCTGAAGTTGCGGGGTATGGTAAGCAGAAAGGATTGGAAGGTGTATTTCGAGGCACACGTTACGAAATTAAATTATACCCAAAAGTGAAAGTAGAAATGATTGTAGACGAGGAACAAGTAGATCAAATCATTAACCTCATTAAAGAAACATGCATAACTGGAGAGACAGGTGACGGAAAGATTTTTATTTATCCTGTAGAAAATGTGATTCGAATTCGAACAGGTGAAGAAGGTAAAGAAGCTATCATATAAGTTTATTTTTATCAAAAAAGAAAGTATAAATTTTGGCGCTTACATGTCTAGCTCCAGCGCCTAGCGACTAGCAGGGCACTTGCGCCTTTCTTTATATCATCACTTAGGAGGAATGAATGAAATGAAAAAGAAAGTAGGATCGTTGCTTACGGGGAGTTTGTTGTTAGCCAGTCCTGTGTACGCCGAAACAAGTGGACCTTCCATTGAATCATTAAGTGCTTCTATGGATATGGTTTGGATAATGGTCGCTGCCTTTTTGGTTTTCTTCATGCATGCCGGCTTTGCAATGGTAGAAGCAGGCTTCACTAGATCGAAGAATGCATTAAATATCTTAATGAAAAACTTCCTTACTATGTCAGTCGCCTCTATTTTATATTTTCTAGTTGGTTATGCATTTATGTTTGGTTCTTCAGCAGGAGGCTTTATTGGAACGGACGGATTCATGTTAACTGGTTATGAGGATCAAGTTGGTTTCTTCGCATTTCAGGCAGTTTTTGCGGCAACATGTGCCACTATTATTTCAGGAGCAGTGGCAGAAAGAATGAAGCTAGGTGCTTATATTCTACTAACTGTACTTATGACAGGATTCATCTATCCAGTTGTTGGGCACTGGATTTGGGGTAGTGGTTGGTTAGCTAGTTTAGGCTTTACGGACTTTGCTGGTTCAACAGTTGTTCACCTAACTGGAGCTTTAGGAGCTGTAGTAGCTGTTGCTGTTCTAGGTAGTCGTATTGGTAAGTATTCCAAAGGCAAAGCTAATGTTATCCCAGGACATAACATACCAATTGGTGCACTAGGGGTATTCATTCTTTGGTTCGGTTGGTTTGGATTTAATGGTGGAAGTACATTAGCAGCGGATCCTTCTCTTATTCCTCATGTTGTTTCTACGACGTTATTAGCAGCATCCGCAGGTGTCATTGGCTCTGCATTATACTCTTATATGAAGTACCAACGCGTTGATGCTTCCTTAACCTTGAACGGAGCATTAGGTGGACTTGTCGGAATCACAGCTGGTACTGCTGCTGTATCTTTAGGTGGTGCAATCATTATCGGGATTATTGCAGGTGTTATCTTAGTAGAAGCAGTTACATTAATCGATCAACGCTTCAAACTAGATGATCCTGTTGGCGCAATTGCTGTTCATGGTATCTGTGGTGTCTGGGGTACGCTTGCAGTTGGTTTATTCGCGATGGAAGGTGGCCTATTTTACGGAGGTGGAGTATCACTCTTAGGCATTCAGGCAGTTGGTATTGCAGCTGTTATGGCTTGGACGATGGGCTCTGTCGGTCTTTCTCTATTCATCGTTACTAGAATTACATCCATCCGTGTAAGCCGTGAAGAAGAAATCTCAGGACTTGATTTCACCGAACACGGATCTCGAGCATACGAATCTTCTGGTAGTATCTTTAATGAAAACAATCCTGAAGATAATGGTGAATTTGGTGTAGGATTACTAGAACGGTTAAATGAAGTGAGCAAAAGTAAAGACAAGCCAAAAAGACCTACAAAGCCTAAAACAGAAGTGAATTAATCTGTTGAGGTAATGAACACCATGATTTACACGGGATTTCTACTATAGAAATCCCGTGTTTTTTAATGAGACGAGGAACCTGTCCCCTCTGTTCAAGTAATTAAAAAACACAGGAGCAAAAAAGCCCTGTGTTTTTTTATGTCCACTTTTATGATTTCTCTATCCCCTGCGCTCGTTTTAAACTTGTAATCGCTCCTTGATGAAGTCCTTCATGCCAGTTTGAAAACGTAAAGAGCTCCCCTAATGTTGAGAATTCCATGATAGAACCTAACGTAAAAGGTGTTTCTCGTTCTTCTTCAAGACGTCCTTGATAGTGCGTACGCATGGCTTCAACCTGTTGAGACAAGTGCATGCGGAGTTCATCCAGAGAAGGTGGGTCTGTTTGCCAATCTATTGGGCTTGTACGAGCGTTAAATAAGTCAATGTAATGGGATGGAATTTCTTTCTCTTTTTGAAGAAAGCCAGCTAGTAAGTTCTCGTGGTTAACCAATATGTGTCCGAAGTTCCATCGAATTGAATTGTTAAATCCTTCAGGTATGACATCGGCCTGATCTTCTGTCGTTGCTTCTAAGGCTTTTAGGGTACGTGTTCGAACAAATTCCATCTGTTTAAAGATCATCTCTTCCTTCAATGTTAACCTCCTACAGTAATACCTAAAAATGCTACTAAATAGAGGTTAACATTTGTTAACCTCTATCATCCATTATTCGTTAAATCGAAATAAATCACCAGAAAGATAGCGCTCGCCTGTGTCAGGTGCAATAACAACAACAACTTCACCTGGTTCTTTGCGTTTGGCCACTTCCATAGCAGCATAGCAAGCTGCTCCAGCAGAAGGGCCGACTAAAATGCCTTCCTCTCGAGCCAAGCGTCGTGTAATATCGTAGGCAATCTCATCTGATATTTTGAAAATCTCATCATATACATCTTGATTTAAAATCTCAGGGATAAATCCAGGACTTGTTCCGACAAGCTTATGCTTCCCGGGTTTCCCTCCAGATAGAACTGGCGAGCCTTCTGGTTCAACCACATGAACGGATACATCCTTGTAATGCTCTTTTAAGGTTTCTCCTGTACCAGTCACAGTACCACCTGTACCAGCAGTGGAGACAAATGCTGCCAATGGTTTACCTAATTCATCCATTGCTTCAATGATTTCCGTAGCAGTCGAGTTACGATGAGCGTCAGGATTAGCTGTATTTTTGAACTGCATAGGAATGAAACTCTCTGGAATCTCTTTTGCCAATTCCTCAGCACGCTTAATAGCACCAGGCATTTTATCGGCACCGGGAGTTAGCTCAACCTCAGCACCATAGGCTTTTAATAAGTTGATTCGTTCTTGTGTCATTGTATCTGGCATCACTAGAATAGAACGGTATCCACGAGCTGCTGCATTCATTGCAAGTCCGATGCCTGTATTTCCGCTAGTTGGCTCAATGATGGTAGATCCTTCTTTTAAGTCGCCAGATTTCTCGGCCTCAACCATCATATTATAAGCGGCACGGTCTTTCACGCTTCCACTAGGGTTAAACATTTCTAGCTTCACATATACATCTGCACCACCTTCAGGGTTGATGCGATTTAATTTAACTAGTGGAGTATCTCCAATTAACTCTGCCATATTGTTTACAACACGCATGATGTCACTCCCTACATTACCTCGTTTCTTATAATTTTAACATAAACCCCTTAGAGTACTCATGTTTTAGACTTTTTTTGAACGTTAGGATCTAGATATATATATAGCAGTAATCCCTCACAATTGAAAAATCTCTGTTACAATAAACGTAAACGCTTACAATAATAGGGGGTTATTAGATGACGTGGACTCCAGAGACTGCTTATGACGCTATGAAAGAGATATATACAGATGATGTGATGCAAGAAGAGAAACGGCGAGTGTTTCAACAAGTGTATCGGCATCTATATGAGCACTTAGAGGATTTAGCTGCAAAGGATGCAGTCAAACAAGAGGTCGAGGATCGTATGCAACTATATAAAGCATACACCTTTATGCCAGGAGACAACTTATTTCAATCAATGCGCTACGTATTTCTACTTGCGAGGGGAGAAAAAGAGCGAGATAGAGCTGTTACCCAGCAACATCTGCAAAGAATTTACCGTGCACTATTTTCGGCTGCGGGGCTAAAAAATCCAGTTATTCCAGATTCGTTTTGGGAAACACCGCTAGGAGTGAGTTGTTTAGTAGCTGACAAAGGAATAGAGGCTGTGTATCCTATTTTAGATGAAATGGAAATCAGTTAGTGAGATCCCCCCTCTTCCAATGTTGGAGAGGGGGATGACTTTATTTTAAAGTAAAGAAAGTTCTGGCTCTTACATGTCCAGCTCCAGTGCCCAGCGACTAGCCCTCCTTACGATAAGTCAACATCGGATCGCTACCGCTCTCCGTGTATCCTTTATCTCCTCCGGAAAGAAGCTCGATTAAAATCGCTGCATCACGTAGCATTATTGAACCAACCCACGTCCTGTGTGCAACAGTTTATACGTCGCTAGCAGGGCGCTTGCGCCTTTCTTTAATAAGCAGCAATCGTGCCGTCTGTTCGTGATTCTGTACCACCATATAAGGTGCCAGTATTAGGATCACGCCAAATGATTTGTCCCCTTCCGAATGATCCTGTTTCAAGCTCAACTTGAATGTGATGCCCTTTTCGAGTAAGGGCTTCTGCAATATGAGATGGAAATGTTGGTTCGACAATGATTTTTTTCTTCTCTAGCCATTGCCAGCGTGGTGCATCTAGAGCTGATTGTGGATTCATATTGAAATCGATCGTATTCATCATGACTTGAAGGTGTCCCTGCGGTTGCATAAATCCACCCATCACACCAAAAGGTCCAACAGCCTCATTTCCTTTGGTTAGGAACCCTGGTATTATCGTATGGTAGGTGCGTTTCCCGCCAGCTAATGCATTGTCATGGTGGGGATTTAAAGAGAAACTATGACCTCTGTTTTGAAGAGCGATACCTGTTCCTGGCACGACCAATCCAGAGCCAAATCCCATGTAATTGCTCTGAATAAAAGAGACCATATTTCCTTCGTTGTCTGCTGTTGCTAGATAAACGGTTCCGCCTTTTGGTGGAGTACCAGCTTCAGGTGTAATGGCGTTATGCCCTATAAGTTTCCTTCTTTCCTCTGCATATTCTTCAGACAGTAATCTCTTAACGGATACAGACATGTTCATTTCCTCGGTAATATATGATTTTCCATCCGTAAAGGCGAGTTTCATTGCTTCCATTTGTTTATGATACGTATCAACTGACTCTTTTTCGGTAATCTCATATCCTTTTAAGATATTTAAGGCTTGTAACGCAATTAGTCCTTGTCCGTTTGGTGGAATCTCCCAAACATCATAACCTTTATATTGTATGGATATCGGATCTACCCACTCAGGAGAGTAGTTTGCTAGGTCTTCTTTCAGTAAATAACCACCATATTGCTCGGAAAAAGAGGCAATTTGATCTGCTATATCGCCTTTATAAAAAGCTACCCCCTTTGTATTTGCGATGGACTGCAATGTTTGAGCCATATCAGCAGAACCCCATACTTCTCCTACGTATGGTGCCCTGCCATTCGGAGCAAATGTTTCGAACCATGATGTAAAGGCTTCGTTAGTAAGCTTTTGACGGAAAGCTTCGTAAGTCGCTCTCCAAAACTTTCCTAATGTTGGGGAAATTGGGAAGCCTTTTTCAGCGTAGTGTATGGCAGGTTCTAATAGGTCTTTAAACGATAAATTACCAAAGCGATCAGATAGCTCTGCCCAAGCTGAAGGAACTCCCGGAACAGTGACAGGCACCCATCCATGTGTGGGCATTTCATCATACCCTTGAGCTTTTACTTTATCAATAGAAATAGACTGTGGAGCAGGCCCGCTTCCGTTTAAACCATGTAGTTTTCCTTTCGTCCAAACCAAGGCGAAGGCATCCCCACCGATTCCATTTGAAGTAGGTTCAACGACTGTTAATGTAGCTGCTGCAGCAATTGCAGCATCAATTGCGTTGCCTCCTTTTTTCATCATGTCTAGACCAACCTGAGCGGCTAGTGGTTGGGAAGTGGCCACCATGCCTTGGTTAGCAACGGTTGTTGTACGCTTTGAATGATACGGGGAATACAATGAATCAAATTGAAGCATGGAAAAAAACTCCTCTCGTTATGTAAACATATGCTCCAATTATTATTCGATAATGAATGACAAAAGCCCTTGTTCTTTTAGAATTTGTTCTACTATAAAATATTTGGTTGTGTATAATTTAAAAAGCTCTATAGAAGCCACGTCCAGCTCTAGCGCTCAGCGACTAGCAAACTTCCTGCACCTCCTTACGATAGTCAACATCGAATCGCTTGCGCTCTTCGTGTTTCCTTTATCTCAAAAGTATTTAGAGGAGGTTCGATTAAGACCGCTACATCACGTAGCAACATCGAAACAACCCACTTCCTGTGAATAGCGGTTTATACGTCGCTAACTGGGCACTTGCGCTTTTGTTCTTTTGAAATTGAACTTCATATATGTAGAGTATTATTTATATTTTTTGTTTGAAAATTTACAATTAATTGATATTAGCAACACATTGAATTTATATACTAAAAGCATAAATTCTCGTTAGGTCTAGGTGAAAGAAAATACGAATATGGACTCAGGAAAAGGGGGAATCCTGATGAAGATCGCTATTTTTACCGATACGTTTACACCTCAGGTAAACGGAGTTACGCAGACATTTCAATTGTTTGTAGATTATCTAGATGAACAAGGTATGGAGTATCGTTTATTTGTTCCCGAGACGAAGGAAGAAAATCTGTTCTCCAATCAAATCCACCGTTTTACAAGTGTACCTTTTTACTTGTACCCAGAGTGTCGTTTCTCATTTCCGAAGATGAGTCATATCCGCAGGCAGTTAGAGGAATTTCAGCCCGATTTAATCCATATCGCTACACCGTTCACTATTGGTTTAAGCGGCTTGTATTATGGTAAAAAATTGAACATTCCAATTGTAGGCTCCTATCACACTCACTTTGACCGTTACTTAAGGTACTACGACCTACATTTTCTATCGAAATGGATATGGGAATATATGCGCTGGTTTCATCAATCGTTCCGAGCCACGTTTGTACCATCTGTAGAAACAAAACAAGAGCTTCTAAAACACGGTTTTCACGACGTTGGGATTTGGAGTCGTGGAGTGGATTGTAAAAAATTCAAACCACTTCAAGATGATGAACCTTTACGTTCTAGATACAATATAAAGGCTTCACATATTTTATCCTATGTTGGCCGTCTTGCTCCTGAAAAAGATTTGCATACCCTGATGGAAGCGGCTGAACAACTCCCTGACCACATAAAAGATCAAGTACATTGGTTGATTGTAGGAGATGGACCTACGGCTGATGAAATGAAGAAGCAAGCACCAGACAATATGAGTTTTACCGGGTATTTGAATGGAGAAGACCTTGCAGAAGTGTACGGTGCTTCCAGTTTATTTGTTTTCCCTTCCACTACTGAAACATTCGGAAATGTCGTTTTGGAGGCGTTAGCTTGTGGAACCCCTGCGATAGGTGCAAGGGCAGGAGGAGTTCAGGAAATTATTTCTCATAATCAAACCGGATTTTTATGCAACCCAGGAGAAGTGGATGATTTTATTGCGTCCATATCCAATGCAGTCGAAAATGAAAGTAAATTAAAAAAGATGAGCTATGAAGCTAGAGAATATGCACTGAAGCGTTCATGGTCCTCTATTTTCGAGGATCTATTAGCTCAATATGAAAAAGCTATTCAAGTTGAAGAACGCTCTGTTGCTTTATAGGGTCATTATGATTTAACGTACCATATTATACAGGTCCATACGAGTAGTGTTATTTACTACAGATAGGAAAGGAACTGGTGAGTCTTATGAAAAACATTGCTGTTGTAGGGACGGGATATGTTGGCTTAGTGACCGGCGTTTGTCTAGCGGATCTTGGCCATCATGTCATTTGCATAGACGTAGACGAAGAAAAAGTAAGTCACATGCGCAAAGGATATTCCCCAATATATGAGCCACAATTAGAAGGTCTAATGAAAAAGAACATAGAGGAGGGACGACTAACATTCACCACTAATCATGCATGGGGCATACCAAATATGGATGTTATTTTTCTTGCAGTTGGTACACCTCAGCAGCAAGATGGATCTGCCGATTTAACGTATGTGCAACGAGCCGTGAATGATATTGCCCAGCATATTAATCGAGATGTCATTGTTGTTAATAAGAGTACGGTACCAGTGGGGACAAATGAAAGCATACAGCAGTATTTTAATCAACACGTGGGAGAGCTAGGGCGTGTGGATGTTGTATCGAATCCGGAATTTCTCCGGGAAGGTTCAGCTGTGTATGATATGTTTCATGGAGATCGAATTATCATTGGTGCAGAGAATGAGGGTGCAGCTTTACTAGTGGAAGAATTATATCGTCGATTGAAATTACCAGTAGTCAAAACGGACATTCGTAGTGCTGAGATGATTAAGTATGCGTCGAATGCATTTTTGGCTACAAAAATAAGCTTTATCAATGAAATCTCCTCCATTTGTGAGAAAGTCGGGGCAAATATAGAAGATGTGGCCTATGGGATGGGGAAAGATCGCAGAATAGGAACTCAATTTTTACAGGCCGGCATTGGATACGGAGGTTCTTGTTTCCCTAAAGACACAAATGCTCTTGTCCAAATTGCAGGGAATGTAGAGCATAAATTCGATTTACTTGAGTCGGTCATTCATGTAAATAATCGCCAACAAGTTTTACTTGTAAAAAAAGCAAAAGAACGATTCGGTTCATTGCACGGTAAAAGAGTGGCAATGCTTGGTTTGGCTTTTAAACCCAAAACAGATGACATACGGGAATCTGCTTCTGTAGTGGTTGCAAATGAGCTTATTCAAGAAGGTGCCTATGTAACTGCTTATGACCCAATTGCCATGCCGAACGCATCTAAGGTTCTAAATGTTGAGTTTGCAAATTCTACAGCAGAAGCCCTACAAGATGCTGATGCGGCATTAATTATTACTGAGTGGGATGAATTCAAACAGCTTCCATTGAGCACTTTTTCAGAACAAATGAGAGTGCCAATGGTTTTCGATGGACGAAACTGCTATACACTAGAAGCGATTCAAGAATCCTATTTAGAGTACCATTCTATAGGACGCCCAGTAATAGGGGAAGTAGATTTACACAAGTTTGAATACACTCAAAATTATTTGAGTGAACATGGATAAATTTTAATTATGAGGAAATTGTCTAAGCGAATGTATACAATAATATTCATAAGTAACGCAAAAAGAATTTTACTATAAATTCCTTTTGCGTTTTTCTTTTTCACTCTCTTGTTTCAATTAAGAGGCATAATATTAGAGACTTGAAGTCGAGATAAATTTAGGTGAGAGGGATGTTTTCGTTGTGTGTATCAGAGAAAAGATTGGCCGAGAAATAGCTCGCTTTCCAGTGGCTAGGGTCGTTGGACGTTGTAACACGATGTGACGATCTTAGTCGAACTTCCTCTGAAACCCTTCGTCTCCTCGGGCAAAAACATGGGCTCTGGAGCGACTCTTCCTGCTTTCGGAGTAAGAATCGATATAGGGGTAAGAATTGGATTTTTGGAGCGACTCTTGCCCATTTTAGAGCGACTTTTACAAAATAGGAGCACCGCTGTTTTGGTGGTGTGGTGCTGTGCTTCAGCCGGGCTGGAGCGGACACTAGTGGGAGGTTGCGAGCAAGTTTTCGGAAATTGGAGCGATTTCTGAATATAGGAGAGACCGCCCCAATTTCCCGGCCCATGTTTCCGTTCATCTCAACAAAAGCAAAGGTGGCCTGGGAACAAGGATGCTCACGCCGGAGAAAGAGGTAGCCAAGATCCCCTGAGGGTGCTTTCCCCGAAGGTAGCTTGCCACCTAGGTGGCAGGACGCGAGTTATTCCACAGCCACCTTTATTCCATACTAACGTATCGGGAACATCCCGCTTAATAAAGGTATTTATCTAGAACTCAAGTCTTCAAGATGATGGGGCTTTAATGAAATAGTAAAAGGGCTTGGAACATCAAGTACCAAACCCTTTTTTGGAAAGCAATTGCGGTATTATGCAGTTGTGTCTTTAATGGCATCAGCGATTTTTGTTGCTGATGCTTGTACTTTCATAGCGAGTTGATTCAAAGCATCTTTCACATTTTGTAACACTTGTGTTTGTTCTTGTAGAGCTTTGGTTTGTTCACTCGTTTGTTGAGTTAATTGACTTAATTGATCGATTACACCACGAAGTAGAAAGAACAAAACGCTTAGTCCAATAGCCGTAACTATTAACCATACCCACCCCTGGTTATACCATGGCTTCTTAGGGGTTTTTTCTTTTTTTGTTCGTGTGGCAGCACGATTATGCTCATCTATAGTTGTCGTTTGTTGTTGCTCTGTCTCGTTTGTGTAAGAAGACATGAAATTCCTCCTTTGAATAGTTGCATGTTCTTACACTAAAGTATTCGTGAAAATTATGTGGGTTTGGGTGTCGCTGTGCTTGGAAAGTTGCTCCATTTTCAAGAGCTGTACCTACCAATAGCTTTTGGTTGTTTTTGAAGTACCAAACCAAAACTCAAACCACTGATAAGCAATAACGCGGTAGTGGTAAAGAAAACGGACGTAAAGCCATACGCACTAGCAAGCAATCCACCTAAAGCAGGTCCCATAATATTTCCTAGGAAACGTAAACTTGTGCTATAACCAAGTACCTCACCTTGAATGGACACGGGGGCCACTTGGCGAATATAAGCGGTTCTAACAGGGATAATTCCACCAATCGTAATACCTAATAAGAAACGTAAGGCAACGAGCTGCCAGATGTTGTCTACAAAAGCTCCTGGTAAATAAATAATGCCTGAGGCTACAAGCAAGAACACGAGTACTTTTTCATAGCCTATGGAATCAGCAATCTTTCCCCATTTTCGCGCCATGAGGAGATTACCTAAACCAGCAATAGAAAAGGCGATACCAGAGTAGAATGCCAGATTAATAGGTCCATGCAATTCACTTACATAAAGGGCTAAAATAGGCTGAATACTGAAGTGAGCAATTTGTACGAACATGGAGACTATCATAACCGTAATCAATATAGGATGGGCCAAAACATAGCTGAGCACTTCTTTACGTGAATAAGGCTGAGCGGACTCATCTTCGGTCTTGATTCTATATTCTTGTACCCCTAAAAGGACGAACATTGCTGCGATAAACAAGGTGATGGAGGTTAGTTGAAATGTACTAGAAAAACCTACCGTGTCAGCTAGTATTCCTCCGAACAACGGCCCCATCAAACTCCCAGAAACATTTCCTGTCTGAAGTGTCCCTAGTGCTCTTCCAGATACTTCTTTTGGTGTTTGCGTAGAAATTAAAGCCTGGGACATGGAAATAAATCCGGTAAATACACCCATGAAAAGACGTAAAACAAATAATTGTAGGACAGAAGTGACAAACCCCATGAGGAATACACAAAACGCTAAACCTATACCTGATATCACAAGAATCATTTTTCGTCCATAATGATCTCCAATACGTCCCCATATAGGGGAAAAAATAAATGCTGTAAAAAAGGTTACTCCAAATGTTAATCCTGACCAACGTTGCACGTACTGATCAGAAAACTGACCAAACGTCTCAATGTATAAAGACAAAAATGGCATAACCATCGTCATACTTCCCGCAATGAAAAAATTCGCAAACCACATGATAAGCAAATTTCGGTTTGCAAGTTGTTCTGTATTCATTTGTAAGAACCCTTCTTTCATTCAAGGAAACTATTTCGAGTATCTAAATATAACATTTACTATAACAAATACAACCTTCTTGCACAAAAAAGAATAGCCCTTATTAGGCTATCCTTCCAAAATGTTGTATTTATCATCTGCTTGCTAATATGCTAGTCCAACAGACTTAGAGACAAATGTATCTTCTGTAACAGCTTTGAGTAAAAAGTGAGCTACATCGGCACGAGCAATTCTTTTTCCTTTTGAAGGAACACCTTCATCAGTTGTTCGGTATTTGCGAGTTACAGGATCACTATCTAAACGTAAAGGTCTAGCTACTGTCCATTTAAGGTTGCTCTCTTTCAGAAGTTCATATGCACGTTTATGATCTGCTAATACGTTTCGTAAAATGACTCCAGCCATAACACCTGTTACACCAGGAATTTCATTGTGAATGCCTGCAGATGCTGTATAAGCAATTCTTTTTATTTCATGATCCTTCATTGCCTTTACAATATTTTCTGTACTTTTCGCTAGGGCAGTTGATTTCTTTAGACCATCCGTACCAAGGCAAGATATTACGGCATCATGGCCCTCAACACCTTTCCATACAGCTTGTTCATCAAGAGTGTTCCCTTTTAAACTAGCTAAGTTAGGATGTTTGATGGTTAATTTTGATGGTGTTCTCACGAATGCTGTTACATGATGGCCTTCTCCTAAGGCTTGCTTGACAACCTCTTGTCCCGTACGTCCCCCTGCACCAAATACAATAATATTCACATAAAGCCCTCCTGATGATTACTTGTATTTCCATTATACCAACCTAATGGGATTGTGTAACAAAAAGAGTCTATTCAATGTGAATAGACTCTTGTTTAAAGTAAAAAAATAGAAAATGTCGTTAGGGTAGGTGTCTAACTCTAACAGTTAGCATTGAGTACGCTTCCCGTCCAAAATCAATATCGAATCGCATTTGTGTATTACTTCCTTTTTATTTGCGTTTAAATAAATCAGCGAATAATTCTGTGAATGCTTGAATGATTTCAATAGATTGAAAAGTAAATAGACTCGCAGCCGTTAGGGAAAATAACCCTATTATGACAAAACGCATGGAATGTGCTATATGAAGCCATGCCATAGTAATCCCTCCTCATCTCATCCCTTATCTTACTCTTCACACACAGATATGCAAGAGTGGAAATTTTTATTCTATCTTTCTAGGCAAACAGCACAATCAAGGCATAACTGAATACGATACTACAAGACTGATTATGAGGAGTGAAATTTTGCCTTTTTTTTGATTTCTTTTTTTTTGGAATCTTCAACCGATACGCCAAGTTTGAGGAGGCGGAGAAATTTGCTTGAAAATTATCAGCAGAGAAAACGGCTGAAGATTCACTTAATTGGTCGATGGAAAAATTGTGGAATTGGAGTTTCATTATCTACACCTCCTTTATATTAAATTGAAAGGATTGAAGATGGTTGAAACAGTTATTTGATATGTTGTCGCAGTTAAACAAAATGGGGAATACCCAGCAATGGAATGGTCAATTACCAGATATGATGGATATGAAAACAATTGATTCCTATATTCAGCGTACAATTCAACAAGCACTAAATGGGAGTAATATCCCGCAGAAGAACAATGTCGATGTCATTGATTCAAAGTCCAATAAGTTGAACTATGAACTAGTAGAGCTTCATCAATATTATATTGTGAAAATAGATATTCCTGATACTGTTTCTGTTCACGACCTATCGATTTCACTTGGAAACTGCAAGCTGATTGTAACTGGGCTTCTAGGAGGGGAGGCACAGGCCATCCAACTTCCAGAGCAACCATATGGGAAGCAGTATAGCGCTCAGTATAAAGATGGCATAATTGAAGTAAGACTTCTGAAAAAAGGCGATGATTCTTCCAAGGACATCTATATTCATTCGTAACAACAGTATCTCTTGAGGTATTGTTGTTTTTGCTGTTAATAAAAGTACATCATAATGAAGGATAAAGTTACTGCCAGGTGGCAAAATTTTAAGTTAGGACGATTCATCCTCATGGAATGTTATAGGAATCCCCTCAGGTGTGGATGGTTTGTTTACATATATGATTAATAATCCGTTTTTATATGATGTATGGATGTCATCTGATGTGAAGTGGAATGGGATGCGAATCTTACGCTTAAATTTACCATTTAAGCGTTCTTCGTGAAGCAATTCCTCTTTCGGAACAGGATATCGATATGCCAAACTACCTTGTAACAATAAGTCTGTTCCGTGTTGTTTTAACGTAATTTCTTCAGATGATCTAAGGTCAGGTAATTCGACTATGATGACAACTGTAGTGTCCGTTTCATACATATCATATGCAGGACCGCGTTTTGGAATCATGTGATTCATCTCATCCCAGAAATCCTCCCCTAGAACTTGTTCTACGCTTTTAGAGAACTGATCCCAGTTAACCTTGCTTTTATCCTTTTTCATATAACCACCTCTCCTACTCATTTATATGAAGAAGTAGCTATATCATGAAATGATTCTATTGTTTATATTCCCCCTTATTGGGTATAGGTATATTATGTTACTCCAGAATAATCCATTCGAATAAGCCAAGAACCTTTGAGTTTACTCAAAACAACTTTGAAGGCATTATTTTCTGAAAGGAGTATGATTGTGACAAATCCATTATCGAAGAAAGTCAGCTTAGTATTTTGGATAGCTATTGTTATATCTACATTATCGGTTATTTGGGGTGTGTTATCCCCTGAAAATTTAAAAGGTGTTACATCAACCATTCGTAATTTCATAAGTGTTCATTTTGGGTGGTATTACTTATTAATCGTTACGTTATTCGTGTTATTTTGTCTGTTTATTATCGTAAGTCCATACGGGACCTTGAAGTTAGGAAAGGCGGATGAAAAACCTGAATATAGCATGCCGACGTGGTTCGCTATGTTATTTAGTGCAGGTATGGGAATTGGACTAGTTTTCTGGGGGGTAGCTGAACCTGTTTCTCACTATGCCAAAAATGCCCCAACAGCAGAAGCGGGAACGCCTGCAGCTTTACAAGAATCGTTGCAATTTGTGTATTTCCATTGGGGATTACATGCATGGGCTATTTATGCATTGGTAGCCTTAACGCTGGCATATTTTAAGTTCAAAAGAGGCGCACCTGGTCTAATTAGTGCTACGCTGTATCCAATATTAGGGGACAAGGTGAAAGGGCCAATTGGAAAGACGATTGATGTTATTGCTGTTTTTGCAACTGTTGTAGGGGTAGCCACTACATTAGGTTTTGGAGCTGCTCAAATTAATGGAGGCTTAACGTTTTTAACTGATTTACCGAATGAGTTTTGGGTACAACTTGTGATTATCGGTATTGTAACCGTATTGTTTATGTTTTCTGCCTATACCGGTTTAAGCAAAGGAATTAAGTACTTAAGTAATGCGAATATGTTTCTTGCACTTTTACTATTCGCATTTATGTTAGTTGTAGGACCTTCATTAAAAATAATGAACGTCTTCACAGATACAATTGGATCATATTTCAATGATCTTGCGCAAATGAGCTTTAGACTAGCGCCAACAAATGAAGAAAATCAAACGTGGATTCAAGACTGGACCGTATTTTATTGGGCGTGGTGGATAGCGTGGTCTCCATTTGTAGGAATCTTTATCGCTCGAGTATCAAGAGGGCGGACGATTCGAGAATTTTTAATGGGAGTGCTTATTGTACCACCACTAGTAAGCTTTTTATGGTTTGCAACCTTTGGGATGTCTGCGATTAATTTGGAGCAAGGTGGATCGGACATTGCAGGGTTAGCTACAGAACAAGCTTTATTTGGTACACTTACGGAGTATCCACTAGGCATTGTAACGTCCATCATTGCTTTATGTTTAATCGGTACATTCTTTGTTACATCTGCAGACTCTGCGACATTTGTCCTTGGTATGCAGAGTACGAATGGTTCCTTAAACCCACCAAAGACAGTGAAATTTGCATGGGGAGTTGTTCAATCCTCTATGGCAGCAATCCTTCTTTACACTGGTGGACTACAAGGATTACAGAATGCTTTAATTACAGCGGCCTTACCATTCTCCGTCATTATGCTGATGATGATGTATTCGCTCTATAAAGCACTAGCAGAGGACAAGGCTATACTAATCGATAAATCATCGAAAAGCCCTTCTAGTACCACAGATGAGCAGAAATCTAATCAATCAATGTCTTCATAAGAAGAAAAATCCCCCTTGGTTGTAAAAGAACCAAGGGGATTTGCTTTGTTGTCTAGGAAACGATTAGTTAGATGAAGTTCTGGATTGATGAAGGTTCGATTACAATCACTGCATCATACAGCAACATCGAACCCATCCACATTGTGTGGGCCGCAGCCATATGTCGCTAGCCGGGCGCCCTGATTTTTTCATTACTTATTTATTTGTAGTTGCGAAGAGCTGTTCTTGGCCTTGGACGCGTTTTAATGAGGTGATTGCTCCTTGGTGTAATCCTTCATGCCAGATAGAGAAGTTCATAATCTCAGCTAGAGTAGTAAACGTAATGTCTCCTCCCAATTGGAAAGGTTTTTCTCCTTTTTCGTGCAAGCGCCCTTGGAATGTTTGCTTAATTCTTTCTGTTTGCTCAGCTAAATGTTCGCGAAGCTCTTGGAGCGATGGAGGCGTTGCTTCCCACATGTTTGGGTTTGTATTAGCATTAAACATCTCTAAATAGTGTGCAGGTAGAGAGGGGGCTTCTCCAATAAAACGATGTAACAAGTTTTCTTGGGCGGTGTAGATATGACCTAGGTTCCATCGAATGGTGTTTGGAAATCCTTCAGGTTGAACATCTGCTATCTCCTCACTAGTAGCATCAAGAGCAGAAAGTGTTCTCATACGTACAAATGATAATTGTTGAAATAACATCATTTCATTTAAAATAGTTAGTCACTCCTTTAATGATTTGCTCTTGTACTTGTATATTCTTCTATAAGACTCGGAAGTTTCCCTCTGTTTGTACGAGAATAAAGAAAATATATGTTCTGGAGCTTACATGTCTATCTCTAGCGCTAACACTAGAGGTGGAGGGTCAACATCGGATCGCTACGGATTTCCGTGTACCCTTTATCTCCTTACGGTTTCAGTGGAATTTCGATTAAAATCACTACATCATGTGGCAACATCGATCTAAACCATGTCGTGTAGAACGCGGTCCATACGTCGCTAATCTGACGCTTGCGATTTTCTTTAAAATAGGTCTAACTTGATTAAGCTAAGGGATATCGATAGAGTAGTAGATATAATGTCTGAACTATTTGAAAAATTAGGAGGTCATTTTATGAAAATTGTTAAGTTGGAAGACATCATCGGTACAGAGCAAGAGGTTAAAGGAGAGACATGGGAAAGCCGTCGTCTCTTACTAAAAAAAGATCAGATGGGCTTTTCTATGCATGATACCATTATTAAAGCTGGAACTGAAACACATATTTGGTACCAGAATCATCTTGAAGCAGTCTATTGTATTGAAGGTGAGGGAGAGGTCGAAACGGTGTCTGATGGGAAGGTTCACCCTATTCAGGCTGGAACCGTGTATGCACTTGACCAACATGATGAACACTATTTAAGAGGGAAAACGGATATGAGAATGGTATGCGTCTTCAATCCTCCTATTACAGGGAAGGAGATACATGATGAAAATGGTGTTTATCCACTTGTTGAAGATGAATAATAAGTAGATTGAATGTCGATCATAATGCTATTTCCAGACCCAAAGGCTATTCCTTTATGCGTAGGAAAATCTCAATAGCTAATAAACTAAAAACTGCCTGGTACCGTTAATTGGTCTCAGGCAGTTTTGTTTTCTTTTGCATGAAATTTTTGAGCCAAGTGGTTTTCCCTACTCCTAAAGTTTCATGTGGAACGGTTACGTTAAAGGCGATCTGATTTTTCTCTAAGTCAAAGGCTTTGGCTTTTACTTGTAAGCCATATTTCGCTTTTATATTAGTGAAAGCGACATAAATATTTTCCTTATCTGGGTTTACGATGACCCAATCAGGCATTGGGTAATTGTCACGAATATAATCTAATACCTTTTTATTTGGTAATTGTAATCGTCCTAGCGTAATGGAGGTTTGTTCTAAAACAAGGTCACCATTTTTTTGAACACGGGGTTCAAATTTCATTGTTAACGGAATTTCTTTCTCAAACGCGACAATGGTACCCTTTAATTCTACGCTGTCTTCTAGGGAGACAGAGTACTTCAGAGGTTCTCCTTTGGATAATTCAACTAAATAACTATTAATAATTTCATTAATGTTGTCGGTAGTCGATTGAAGGGTGAACTCAGCTTGTTTCCCTTGTACAGGATCATCCTCAGGTATGGTTGTTGTATTGGAAGGGACATACACGAGAAACACTAACCATATGATGACCCCCACATTAATGATGGCCAACAACCAAAACAACCATTTCCACTTGTTTACTTTAATTGCATTGAACATACCAAAACTCCACTCTATCCATTATTCTGGATCCTCTTGATTGTTCTCATCTTCCATGGTATTCTCGCTATCCTCGTTTTCTATCTTTTCAATATCGTCTTTAATAGATTCAAGTACACGCTTTGCCATTAGTTTATACCCATTTTCATTTGGATGGAAATTGTCCTCCGAGTAAAGAGGTTGAGTAGGGTTTTCAAACAAATCTTTTATAGGTATGAATTGAACCCCTTCATTTTCACTTACGACCTCTTTACTGATGCGATTCCAATCATAAATGATTTGTTCAAGTTCTGGAATATTACTGAAATATTGATTGAAGGGGTTATATAATCCAATAAGGTAGATTGATGCATCTTCATTCTTATTTCGTATCGTTGTAAAAATATCTTGAAGGTGATTTCGATAATTGTTTTGCTCTTGAACGAAAGCTTGGTAGTTTAAATTGGTAGCATTCTTCTTTACAACTTTCATGATATCATTGGCTCCGATTGTAATAAGGATAAGGTCGGACTCTTCTATAGAAGAAGAAATCTTTTCTTCTTCTAATCGCTTAAGCAATTGATCAGTGCGATTCCCTCGTTTACCGAAGTTCTTGATATTAATCTCTACGTTATTCTTGTTTTCTTGTAAAGTGCTTTCGACAATACCTACATATCCTCCGTTATTCGTACTATCACCAACACCTTCGGTTAATGAATCTCCAAGCGCCACAATATCTAAGTTTTCTCTAATGAAAATTCCTTTAGCTCCTTCTATTACATGAGAGAAGGCATCTTTTATACCTTCAGATATATTATCTTCGGAATTTGATTCTTCCTCTACTGTATCATTGGTTGAATTTGTTATCTGTTTTGTTTGGGTTTTTTCGACTTCTTTATTTGCTGTTGAAGTAGCGTTTTCTTTACCGTAGAGATAAAGAGCACCTGTGAACACCACAAATAAAGAGATTAATAGAGTAATGCTTTTTATGAGCTTATGCTTCAACTTCATCACACCTGTCTAACATTTAGAATAACACATTTACACTTGTCCAAAATGATTTCATAGCTGGGGGTGGACGAATAGGTTTGCTATCCTTTATGGAAAATGTGATATATTGGTTCGTATCTATATTATAAAAGCTGACTGTAATACAGGGAATGAAAAATAACCAAAACAAGCTTATTACTACACATTTATTTTTAAAATTATAATAAATGCCCATCTCGTGTAATAAACCTCTATTTTATCTATTCTTAATAATATAAGAAGCTTATGCTAACAAATAATAAAGAGGAATTCAAAATATTGTATCTTCCTTGATTTGGTTATTTTTATAGGGAAGTATATAATATAGGACGGTTTAAATAAAATACACTGAGGTGACTATATCAGCATGTGTGGCATATTTGCAATGACAGGCCATATCAATAAACAACAAATGAACAGCGTATTAGAAAGCATGAAACATCGAGGTCCAGACGAAGGAAAAGAGGTACCACTAACGCATTTTCACCTCGGGCATCAACGGTTATCTATTATCGGTTTACATGATGGGATTCAGCCCATTCATAATGAAGATGAATCTAAATGGATTGTATGTAACGGAGAAATTTATAACTACCCTGAATTAAAACAAGAATTACAAAAATCAGAAACGTTTTTAACGGAATCAGATAGTGAAGTAGCACTAAAAATAGTTGAGAAGGAAGGAGTAGAAGGTATTAAAAAGCTAGATGGGATGTTTGCTTTCTTTATTGCAAATGAAGAGACAAACAGCTTTATCGCAGCCCGTGATACGTTAGGAATTAAGCCGCTCTATTATGGTAAAGATGAGAATGATGAATATGTGTTCACTTCAGAGCTTAAGACATTATATCAGGTGACGGATGACGTTAAAGAGTTTCCAGCAGGCCATTACTTTACTCCGGAACAAGGCTTTGTATGTTTTAGAAGAATTAAGAATCCCACCACGACAACAAAAGAAGAACCCGAAGAAGCATACACATCAGCTATTCATGATGCCTTAACAAAGGCTGTTGAGAAACGAATGTTAGCTGACGTAGAAGTAGGAGTACTATTAAGTGGAGGACTCGACAGTAGTTTGATTGCGGCTATTGCAGCTAAGTTAAATAAATCCGAGAAACCAATCAAATCATTTTGTGTAGGATCAGAAGGAAGTGAAGATCTTCTACGTGCCCGTGAAGTAGCAGAGGCGATTGGTACAGAACACTATGAGTATATCTACACACAACAAGAGCTGATTGAAGCCATACCTCATGTTATCTATTCCTTGGAATCATATGAACCTTCTCTAGTTCGAAGTGCACTTCCGAACTACTTTGTGTCCAAGTTAGCTTCTCAACATGTAAAGGTAATCCTTTCAGGTGAAGGGGCAGATGAGTTGTTTGCAGGGTATGATTATCTTAGCAAATTTGAAACAACAGAATCCTTGAATGAAGAAATTATTCGTATTATTAATACCCTTCATAATATTAATCTTCAACGTGCCGACAGAATGAGTATGGCTCATTCCCTTGAACTTCGGGTTCCTTTCTTGGATTTGGAATTAATTGACGAGGCATTACAAGTCCCTGCACACTTGAAGCTTCACACGGTAGAACAAATGGAGAAGACGATTCTACGTAAATCTTTCAACGGTATGCTTCCTGAGCATGTACTATGGAGGAAGAAAGAGGAGTTCTCAGCGGGGAGCGGAGCGTTAGATATATTGGAAAGCTATTCAAATGAACATATTTCAGATGAAGAATTTGAACAGCTAAATCAAGAAGCAACCATCCCTATTCGTAGCAAGCAGGAATGTTTATACTACAAGTACTTTAAAGAAAGCTTCCCACAGTCTTCTGCACTAGAGACAATTGGGAAATGGGCAACAGCATAGGGTTGAGTTAGATATTGAGGGGTCAAATACAAAGTCACATAAGAATTTATGGTTGAGTTCTCATGGGACTTTTTCATAGGTCACTCATAAATCTTTTTCAAATCTCGGTCATAAAGCTTGAAAGTCACTCATATCTTTCGAAATCTACCTCGTGGCAAGGCTGTCGTTTCATCAGTGCAATGAAGATGTGTTCCATTAGATAAGCATCCCACTCCTTACGCATATAATATTAAAATATAATGTTTGCGCTGGTAAAAGAATGGGAACATTTCTACCAAACCCAATAAAAAAGGAGCGATAAATCATGAACGAATACACAGTTGCACCAAACAAAGATGCTACGGGTTGGTTAGTAAAAGTAGAAGATGTAGCACCTACTGAACATTACATTGACCGTGACTCAGCAGTAGAAAAGGCTGAGGAGATTGCGAAAGAGCATTCACCAAGTAAAATTTATATTCTTGATAAATATCATGAAGTAGAAGAAGAACGCTCATTCTAAACAGTTGTATGGAGATATCTATTAGATGTCATTCATGATAGAAGAAAAGCCTAGCATATTGTATGCTAGGCTTTTCTAATTGTATAGGAATTTATAAAGTGTTGGCTTGTTCATTGCTTCATAAGTTATAGAGGCCAGCTCCAGCGCCCAGCAAACTTCCTGCACCTCCTTACGATAAGTCAACATCGAATTGCTACCGCTCTTCGTGTTTCCTTTCGGCCTACACGACGTAGGTTGGTTCGATGTTGCTGCGTGAAGCAGCGTTTTTAATCGAACCTCCTCTAAATCACTGTTAGAAAGTTTGTACGTCACTAATCCGGCCGCCCCGAGCTTTTGTTCTTGATTATAAAATTTTACTAAGGAAGGATTGCGTTCTCTCATTTTGAGGGTCGTCGAAGATTTGGGTAGGGGAACCTTCTTCCATAATGATTCCTTCATCCATAAATAGAACACGATCTCCGACTTCTTTAGCAAAGCCCATTTCGTGTGTTACAACGACCATTGTCATACCCTCTTTTGCTAGGTCCTTCATTACTTGAAGTACATCACCGACAAGTTCAGGGTCCAGAGCGGAAGTTGGTTCGTCAAACAACATGACTTTAGGATCCATGGCGAGTGATCTTGCGATTGCCACACGCTGTTTCTGTCCTCCTGATAGGCTTTCAGGATAGGCATCTGCTTTATCAGAAAGTCCAACTTTATCTAAAAGAGGACGTGCAGCTTCTTCAGCCTCTTTTTTTGAAAGCCCCTTTACTTTAATAGGGGCTAAGGTGATGTTATCTAATACACTCATGTGAGGGAATAGGTTAAAGTGTTGGAATACCATCCCTACTTGGGAGCGAACAGCATTTATATCCACCTTTGGGTCTGTTAGTACATCGCCATCGATTTCAATCTCTCCAGAAGTAACTTCTTCTAATAAATTTAAGCATCGTAAAAAAGTACTTTTTCCTGAACCGGAGGGGCCGATGACACATACCACTTCACTCTCATTAACATGGGCATTAATCCCCTTTAAGACTTCATTTTTTCCAAAGTATTTATGCAATTCTTTTACTGTAATCATTTAGACATCCAGCTTCCTTTCTAATCGACGTAGATAAAGCGATGTAGGTATGGTGATGACTAGATATAATAAACATACCATCACTAACGTTTGGAATGGTGAATAGGTAATATTATAGTATTGTTTACCTTGGTAAACAATCTCTGGTATCGCAATAACAGATAGTAAAGAGGTGTCTTTCAAACTGATCACAAATTGGTTTCCTAATGGAGGGATCATTCGCTTGAAAGCTTGTGGCCAAATGATATATCGCATCGTTTGGCGTTGTGTTAGTCCCATTGCTCGTCCAGCTTCATGTTGTCCTTTTTCAATAGAATACACAGCTCCACGAACGATTTCTGCTATGTACGCACCTGCATTGATTGCAATTGCGGTAATGGATGCCGTCACAGCATCTATGTTAAACCCTATGACTCCCTTTGTTAGGCCGGCATAAATAAATAGAATTTGAGCTAACATTGGTGTGCCTCGTACAACTTCTACGTAAACTGTAGAAAGGGTACTGATAATTTTACTTTTTGATAGTCTACCTAAACCGAAGATAGCACCAAGTATAAAGCCAATAAATAATCCAGCAAAGGTGATGAAGGCTGTCCAACGTAAACCTTTTAGAAGAAATGGCAAGCTATTATAATAGTGAGATTCTTGTATGGCTTCAATCATTGTATTATCGCTCCTTGTCTTCATTTACGGGCAAAAAAGCGTAACAAGCACATGCACCTGTTACGCTCTTTGCCCATAGAGAGGTAATCTAAGAAGTATATGAGTAGATCTTACTCTGGTTTGGAACCAAAGTATTTTTCATAGATTTCGTCATAGGTTCCATTATCTTTTACTGCTTGTAACGCTTTATTAACGTCATCTACTAGCTCAGATTCTTTCGGTAACGCAATACCATAAGATTGGGCTTCAAGTACGTCACCAACTGTTTTTAACTTACCTTCACCACTTTGTTTGATGTAGTATTTGACATTGGGTAAATCATAAAGAGCTGCATCGAGACGCCCTGTTTTTACGTCCATGTATGCATTAATGATATCTGGGAATGCCTTTACTTCAGCATCTGTATTTTGCGTTAAGTAACTTTCACTCGTTGAACCTGTTTTGGTACCAACTGTTACACCATCCACGTCGTCAATAGACTGAATATCGGAGTTATCCTTGTTTACCATTAAAACAACACCAGAATCGTAGTATGGATCAGAGAAAGCGATTGATTCTTTACGTTCTTCCGTAATGGAGATACCAGCAATCGCTAATGGGAAACGTCCAGATTGCATTCCCGTAATAAGGCCATCAAATTGCATGGATTTGAACTCAACGTTAAAACCAGCCTCATCCGCAATGGCTTTCATCAGTTCAATATCGAAGCCTTTCATTTCACCTGTTTCAGGGTCTTTGAATTCAAATGGTTTAAAGTTAGCATCTGTTGCCACAGTATAGGTTTCTTTTTCTCCGCCTTCTCCGCCTTCTCCGCCTTCTCCGCTGGCTGAATCACCACTAGTGCCACACGCTACTAGTAATGAAAAGGATAAAAGTGCAATAACAAGCGTAAATACCTTCTTCATGTAATTGTCCCCTTCCAATTAATGGTTTGTCTGTATCATAATAAATATTATCCCATAGTTATCAGAAAATTTTAAATTCGAAATAGGGCTATCTAGCTCGGTTTATTTTCAAAAATTCTGAAAAATAACCGATTAACACTATTTTCCTATTAAAAACTCTTGATAGATTCTGTTTGCTAGTTAATATGCATAATTTGTAGGAGGGGGCTCATTTTTAGTAAAAAGATTGGCGATAACCCTTCACCTGCTTTTTTAGTGAAAATGAATTATAATATTGTCTACATATCTTTGAGGGGAGCATGAATAAATAGGAGGTTTTTTGATGTGTGCTGATTGGACTCCAGAAGTTGTGATATCTTCTCCAAAAGCGATTCAGCTTATAGAGAAACAGTTTCTAGACCTTCACCCTGTCTCGATCCAACAAATAGGGGAGGGGTTCGATAATACCGTATTTGAAGTGAACGATACATATATTTTCCGATTCCCCAGGAAGCAAATCGCTGAAGATTTATTAAAAATAGAGAAAGGGCTCCTGCCTAAATTGGCTAAACAAATGCCTATATCCATCCCTACGCCTATCATGTTTGGCCAACCTGATCTAGGATATCCGTGGCTTTATCTAGGATATCCATTTATAAAAGGAGATGTCCCAGGAGAAGTACAAAATCATGTAAGAGCCGAGTCTGTAACCTTAATCGCTGAGTTTTTGAAAAAGTTACACTCTATTCCTAAGGATTGGGCTCAACAATGCGGAGTTCCTCTAGATCCAATTGAACGATTGAATATTGCCAGAAGGAAGCCTAAACTTTTAAAGAATCTTGAGAAAGCCTACGAAATTGGTTTGTTATCAAAGGATGAGAATATGTCATCGTTTCTACAAGAGATAGAAAAGGTAGAAGGAAAGGAATTTGAACGGGGGACTCTGGTTCATGGAGATTTGCATATAAGAAATGTCCTGGTCGATGAAGATGGGATCTTGAATGGGATTATTGATTGGGGTGACACACATATTGGCCATCCGGCTATCGATTTAGCTTTTGTTTATACCTTTTTCCCAAAGCATGCTCGTGAAACTTTTTTTTCAATATATGGTGAAGTCCATGAACATACGCATATATTGGCAAGGTTTTTTGGTGTTTACGTGTCTGTTATTCAACTGTTGTATGGTCATGATTTACAAGATCATACCCTTGTTCAGGTTGCTGGTGATGCAATAGAACGTGTTATAGACTGAAAAGCCAGCTAACAAACTGTTAGCTGGCTTTTCATAAGTGAAGAAAGTGTACATTTTGGCTCATAACATGTTTAGCTCCAGCGCCGAGCGCCTAGTATGCTCCCCCCCTCACCTCCGGTCGATAAATTATTAATATCGAATCAATTCGTTCTTCGTGTTTCCTTTATCTCCTACGGAAACAGGGGGAGTTCGATTATAATCGCTGTGCCACGCAGCAACACCGAACCAACCTACATCGTGTAGGCCGCAGCATAAACGTCGCTAACCAGGCGCTTGCGCCTTTCTATAGTAGTTTCTTTAAAGGTTGATCTGCTGGGCCTTCTAGGACTTCTCCTGTTACGGAGAATCTTGAACCGTGGCATGGGCAGTCCCATGTCTTTTCGCCGTTATTCCATTCTACTTCACAGCCTAAATGGGTACAGGTGGTATCGACGACATGAACGCTACCTTCGTCATTTTTATATGCTCCTGCTCGTTGATTATCATAAAAGACTATATCGCCCTCATTGTTTTGTAAATCCTCGACTTTTTTCTGTGGGGCTTGTACTTTCCCTTTCACGAATTCTTTCGCAACATTTAGATTCTCTTTGAGAAAATGTTTTATGCTGGGATCTGCCAGAAAACGCGATGGGGTGTAGAGATCTTCGTACAAAGATTTTTTTCCTTTAATTAGGTTAGAAATAAGTATTGCTGCTGCTGTTCCATTTGTCATTCCCCATTTTCGATACCCTGTAGCCACATAGATATTGTCATGGCTAGAAGTTAATCGACCGATATAAGGGACTTTATCTAAGGTTATCAGGTCTTGGGCTCCCCATTGATACAAGGTCTGGTCAACTGTGAAGTGCTCATCTGCAAATTGTTGTAATGCATCAAAGTGATTAGAGGTATGTCCACCTTGCCCAGTTTTATGACTTTCTCCCCCTATGAGTAAGATTGAATCACCATCAGCTGTAGCTGTCCGAATGGACCGTTTAGGCTCATCTGCACTTAAATACATCCCCTCAGTAACGGGTGTTTTTGTTTTAACGCCTATAATATAGGATCGTTCAGCATACATTCGACTAAAGTACAATGCTTTGCCATCATAGAATGGAAAATGGGAGCACGAAACAATGGAAGAACATGTGATGCGAGACCCTGCTTTTGTCACGATGGTTGGATGTTCTCCTTCTTCCACATCATTGGCAACAGTATGTTCGTATATCTGAACATCCATCTTTTTTAACTGATCGATAAGGAAGGATAGGTACCGTAATGGGTGGAACTGTGCTTGTTTTTCCATAACAATCCCAGCTTTTATATATATATCAATAGGCAATTTATCTACATTTCCACCTGCAATACCAAGTTCCTTATAAGCTTCAGCTTCTTTCTCAATATCTTTTACGCCTTTATCTGTGTTCGCATAAATGAAAGCATCTTCGTCTGCGAAATCACAATCGATTTGATTCTCCTCTACTAATTGTTTAATAAAAGTGAGAGCTTCAGAGTTAGACTTGTAATACTGTCGAGCTTTTTCTTTTCCTAGATGCTGCAACAGTTCATGATAAATAATATCGTGTTGGGCTGTGATTTTTGCTGTTGTGTGTCCTGTTGTTCCTTTAACAAGCTCATCCGCTTCAAGTATAGCTACTTTATAACCTTCTTTCGCTAATAGATAAGCTGTTGTTATTCCTGTAATACCACCACCAACAACTCCTACATCAACCGTAATATCCTTAGATAAAGACGGAAAATCAGGTAGGTGTGTGTCTTTAATCCAATAACTTGTAGGTATGATCCCATTGTGTTCTGCGTTCATAAAAAACCTTCTCCTCGTTTAAGACTTCTTCTCTTTATTTTGTCTTATTTTGGGAAGAGTTATACGAGTAAAGTACAGACATAAGTAGAAGTCTGTCTCTACTCGTTTTATATAAAGCATATGTGCATGCAACGAAAAGGGGTCACACATCTAATTAATTAAACTACCAAAGCATATTATAAAGTCTGTCATCAATCACATTTGTATCTATCGGACAGTTTTTTGCATTTTGACCGTACTGCCATCCCCACACGTTTGATTTGCATTTTGGTTTGGCCGGATTAAATTTCGGTGCTTTCCGTGCCTTTGATACTCCTCGTTCGGGTTGGGCACTCCATAATACGGATTGATTGGAAACCCTGCTATCCTTCGATACGGCCTTACAATAAGCACTACTGAATGGTCCGTTTACAGGGTCAATGTAGAAACCAGGCTTGTAATCTGTATTATACAGTCCATCCACATAGCCTCGTATCCAAGATTCGTCTACATTGAAAGCCTTCTCCACATGTGCAAACAGAACACGACCTTTTGGGAATTTTAATCGTTGTGCGTGAAATGTTGCATTTTGAGCTGTTACTTTCCCTTTTCGATATCCAGTCGCAGACTTGAAATTGTTATAAATCGGCATAACTTTAGTACCGCTATTATGCAATAAGCTAATTTCCTTTGAGGTTAATCCTTCGGAAGTATTTGGTACAGTCGTTAAGTATCTTCCCCAATATTCAGGTTTTCCAAAGTTCTTTAACACACAGTCATAAAGCTCTTTCGTAACCTCTTGAGCAGAGTCCACTCCCCAAACGTATCCCATTCTCGTACACCCTTTCCTATAATGAATCGACTCGTTACATGTATATTCAAAAATAGGCAAGGTGACAATGTTTCTTTCAAACAATAACGGGAAGTTGATAAATGTTGACGACTGGATTGTTCTCAAATAAGCAAAGGAGGGCACGTTTTGATTCATAGATCTCCGTGTTTCCTTTATCTTACTGAGGTTCCGTCCACCATACACGTCGCTATCCGGGCGCTTGTGCTTTTCTGTTTGGGAACAATTTGTGTTCGATATGGACAAACCATTTGGTTCGAGAGAGGCTATATAAGAATAAAGCAGCCCAAATAAATGTAAATGAAATGAAGTGCGTCTTTGTAAAGGGCTCGTTATATAGAAATACACCAAGTAACAGCATTATTGTAGGAGCCACATATTGAAGAAATCCGACCATGGAAAGAGGAATTCTTCTCGCTCCGCTTGCAAAAAACAACAATGGTATTGCTGTTGCTACTCCAGCGCCCACCAATAACGATGTGACGAGAGGAGAGATGGTAAACGATCCCGATCCTGCTAAGTTGCTCTGGGTTATATACAAAATTGCGATAGGCGTAATCATCAATGTTTCAATTGTTAAACCAAACATAGAACTGAGCTGGATTTGTTTTTTTAATAATCCATAGGCTCCAAAGCTTAAAGCTAAAATCAAAGCTATCCAAGGTACTTGATGAAAATGAATAATTAAATTCATGACACCTATCATTGCTAGAAGGAATGATACGATTTGCCAAGGTGTGAGCCGCTCTTTCAAAATCACCATGCCAAGCAAAATGCTGACAAGTGGATTAATGTAATATCCTAAGCTAACTTCTACAACATGATTGGCGTTCACAGCCCAAATGTAGGTCAGCCAATTAATGCTAATTGTGATGGAAGCGAGTGTTATTCCAACTAGTCTCTTTTTATGTTGTATAAGGTGAATCGCCTCATGAAGAAAGGCTTTCCCATTTTTCGTAACGAACACAATGGCCATCATAAAAAGAAAGGACCAAATAATTCGATGAGCTAATATTTCACCAGCGGGAACCTCCTGCACTAGCTTCCAGTAAAGAGGTAAAATCCCCCAAAGGGTGTAGGCGCTAAGGGTATAGATAATACCAACTTTTTGTTCATTTTCAGACATACAATCCCTCATTTCTATCTTCCGTTTCCCACTTTATTAGTATAAAACATGGAAGATGGTTACAGAAAGGTGAATCATTCGAAATAAAATTCGTTTTAGATTCTAACGGAGGGTATTTCAAAAAATAGAATAAAAATTATGAAAACGAGTACTTGTATATACAAAATGAAATGAATGCGATATCATGTATATACAAGATGATAGGAAAACGCTTTATTTTTGGTGAAAAAAGCTCAAGTGCTTTGCTCAACTCGCTGTAGGTGCGGGTACTGGAGCTAGACAACCTTTTATGTCCTTTACTTTACGAGACAAAATTTCATGCAGGGAGAGGGTACATCATGGATTTGAAAAAAGATGCGAAACAAATTCTTGAGGCCATCGGTGGTCAGGAGAATATTGCGGCTGCAACTCACTGTGTAACGCGACTACGGTTATCTTTACATGATGAGAGTAAAGTCGATCAAGAAAAACTAGAAAGCATAGAGTCAGTTAAAGGTTCTTTCTCAACAAATGGACAATTCCAAATTGTGATTGGACAAGGAACTGTTGAGAAGATGTATAAAGAGTTAAATGAGCTTGGAGTTGGAGAAGCTACGAAAGATGATGTGAAAGCAGCTTCTTCCGAGAAAATGAATCCACTGCAGCGTGCCATTAAAACATTGGCAGATATCTTTATTCCAATTTTACCTGCCATCGTTACAGCTGGTTTGCTTATGGGTATCTACAATATCTTCTCCGGGACGGGCATTTTCTTTGATGAGAAGTCCCTGATTGATGTGTACCCACAATGGAGTGACCTGGCGAATATTATTAACCTAATAGCGAATACAGCCTTCGTGTTTTTACCCGGATTGATAGGTTGGTCTGCGGTTAAGAAATTCGGTGGTAATCCACTACTTGGTATCGTACTTGGTTTAATGCTTGTTCACCCAGATTTATTAAACGCATGGTCATATGGTGAAGCAGTAAAAGAAGGTTCTGTTCCGAAATGGAATTTATTTGGATTAGAAGTTGAAAAGATAGGTTATCAAGGACAAGTACTACCCGTCCTATTTGCTTCGTATATATTAGCTAAAATTGATGTGTTTTTACGTCAGCGTATTCCAGACTCTATTCAGTTACTTATCGTTGGACCAGTTGCACTACTAGTGACAGGTTTTATTACGTTTATTGCAATCGGACCACTTATGTTTGGGCTAGGTAACTTGATTACTGATGGACTTGTTTCGATCTTCGAAAACTTTGCAGCACTTGGTGGTTTAATTTACGGTGCTCTATATCCAGTAATGGTTATCACAGGTATGCACCATACATTCTTAGCTGTCGATATTCAGCTTATCGGTAACACAGGTACAACGTTCTTATGGCCAATTCTAGCACTATCCAACATCTCTCAAGGATCGGCTGCACTTGGTATGATGGTAGCTACGAAGGATGAAAAACTACGAGGACTAGCTGGTTCATCTGGTGTGTCAGCGTGGTTAGGAATTACAGAGCCTGCCTTATTCGGGGTGAACTTACGTTATAAGTTTCCATTCATTGCAGCGCTAGTATCTTCAGCTGTTGCAGCTCTAATCATTACGGTGCAAAACGTACAAGCCTCTTCTATCGGTGTAGGTGGCGTTCCAGGAATTTTCTCTATTCTTCCTGAAGATTGGTTATTCTTCTTGGTTGGAATGGCGATTGTAATTGTATTACCATTCGCAGCTACGTACTTGATTGCTAAAGGACGTAAAGTATAAAAAATATGAGTAAACAAACACGAGTGAAATAGCAACCTTGCTTTATTGGTTGCTATTTGCTCGTTCTAAATAACTTCAAAGGACGGTGCAGACATGACACAACCATGGTGGAAAAATTCTGTTGTTTATCAAATCTATCCTAAAAGCTTTAATGACACGACTGGAAATGGAACGGGGGACATTCAAGGTGTTATTGAAAAACTTGATTACCTCGATCAATTGGGAGTTGATGTGATTTGGCTAACTCCAATCTATAAATCTCCTCAACGTGACAATGGGTATGACATTAGCGATTATTTTGATATTCATGAAGAGTATGGCACGATGGAGGACTTTGACCGTCTGCTAGAACAAGCTCACAAACGTAACATCCGCATTATTATGGACATTGTTGTCAATCATACATCTACTGAGCATGAATGGTTCCAGCAATCCATTCAATCAAAAGACAATCCATATCGTGACTATTATATTTGGAAAGATCCAGTTGATGGTGCTGAACCAACGAACTGGCAGTCTAAGTTCGGAGGAAATGCATGGGCTTACGATGAAGGCACAGGCCAATACTATCTTCATCTATTCGATGTGACTCAGGCTGACCTAAATTGGGAGAATGAAGCTGTTCGTAATAGTGTCTACGACATGATGCATTTTTGGCTACAAAAAGGTGTAGATGGATTCCGCTTGGATGTTATTAATTTAATTTCCAAAAATCAGGCATTTCCTAATGACTACGAAGGCGATGGTCGTAAGTATTACACAGACGGTCCTCGTGTGCATGAATTCATGCATGAAATGAATCAGGAAGTCTTCTCCAAATACGAAATGATGACAGTAGGGGAGATGTCTTCTACCACAATCGATAACTGTGTGAAATACACAAACCCTGAACGGGAAGAGCTAGATATGACATTTAGCTTCCACCATCTAAAGGTCGATTACCCTAATGGAGAAAAATGGACAGTTGCCGACTTTGATTTTCAACAGCTGAAGCAGATTCTATCTGAATGGCAAGTTGGGATGCAGCAAGGTGGCGGCTGGAATGCTCTATTCTGGTGTAACCACGATCAACCACGCGTTGTATCACGTTTTGGGAATGATGAAGAGTACCATAAAGAGTCTGCTAAAATGCTTGCAACAACAATTCATTTGATGCGAGGCACTCCTTATATTTATCAAGGGGAAGAGTTTGGTATGACTAATCCAAAATTTGATTCCATTGAGCACTATCGTGATGTGGAGGCCCTTAATACGTATAAGATTCTTCAAGAACAAGGAAAAGATGAAGAAGAAATCCTAGCCATTTTAGGTCAAAAATCACGAGACAACTCTCGTACACCAATGCAATGGACAGCTGGAAGACAGGCTGGATTTACAGAAAATATTCCATGGATACCTGTTGCGTCTAACTATGAACAAGTGAACGCTGAGGCTGCATTAGAAGATGAAACATCCATTTTTTATCATTATCAGCACCTTATTCAACTACGCAAGCAGTATGATATTATGACACATGGAGAGTATGAACTCATACTCGAAGATGATGATGAAATCTTTGCTTATGTTCGCCATGGTGAAGGTGAAAAGCTTGTTGTCGTGAATAACTTTTACGCGAATGAAACAACCTTTACGTTACCAGAAGGTATTGATGTAGAAGGGTTCACTAGTAACGTCCTATTAACCAATTATCAAGATACGCAAGGAGACGTTCATCACATCACTCTTCGTCCGTATGAGTCTGTTGTCTTTCATTTAACTAAGTAAAGTAAAAGAGTGATGGTGTCATGCAACAAAACAAATTTATGTCCATTTATCAGGACATTGTCGAAAAAATAAAAAAAGAGGTCTATAAAGTAGGAGAGAAGCTTCCCTCGGAAAATGAACTCTCTCAAACGTACGAAACGTCACGAGAAACCATTCGTAAGGCGTTGAATCGGTTGTCTCAGCATGGATATATTCAAAAGGTACGGGGAAAAGGCTCTATTGTACTAGATATTAAAAAGTTTGATTTCCCTGTCTCCGGACTCGTTAGCTTTAAGGAACTTGCTGATGATATGGGAGAACCACCTGTTACCGAGGTACATGAGCTCTCCTTATCAAGTCCTGAAGAGCACATTCGTTCCGCAATGGAACTAGATGATGAGGATTTAATCTGGCATGTGACACGCTCCCGTTCCTTTCAAGGAGAGAAAATTATCTTGGATAAAGATTATATTCTCTATAGCCAAGTACCAAAGCTAACGAAGAGCATTTGCGAGGAGTCCATTTACGCATATTTGGAACAAGAGTTAGAGCTCAAGATAAGCTTTGCTAAGAAAGAGATCACAGTAGAAGAGCCTACCAATGAAGACGAGCGCTGCCTTGACTTAAAAGATTATCCTAATGTAGTCGTTATCAAAAACTTTGTGTACCTCGATGATACTACCCTTTTTCAATACACAGAATCCCGCCACCGCCCAGACAAATTCCGATTTGTGGATTTTGCAAGAAGGTAGATGTCCCCCCCTGGCCACGTGGTCAGAGGGGTTTTTTAAGGCATCGCACCTTACTTCGTTAATGAGCTAAAGGGGTTTATTCATTTAGGTTTTTCTTTTCCGTAAACCGTAGTAAAATCATGATAAACAAACAGAAGAAAAGGAGGGGGAAAAATGAGTGTTACATTATTACTATCATTTCTAGGTGCAGCAGTTGTGCTTACTCTAATGCCAGGGCCAGATAATTTATTTGTGCTCGCTCAAAGCATTTCTCAAAATAAAAAAGCAGGTATCATGACCACACTTGGATTGTGTACTGGAATTTTCGTACATACTACAGCAGCTGCAGCAGGTATCTCGGCTATTATCTATCAGTCTAGTTTTGCGTTTATGATTGTGAAATACGCTGGAGCCATATACTTATTATACTTAGCTTGGAGTGCCTTTCGTGAAGGCAAAACATCATTTGAAATAGGTTCAAAGCCTAAACTAAGCTATAGTAAGCTTTACAAACGCGGTATATTAATGAATGTATTGAACCCTAAAGTCTCCCTGTTTTTCCTAGCTTTATTTCCGCAATTTATCGACTCTACTCGCGGAGCGTGGGCGGTTCCTATCCAAATGATTTTGATGGGAATTGTATTTTTACTACAAGCATTTGTCATCTTTGCAATCATAAGTTTTTTTGCGGAAAAAGTTCGTGTATGGCTTGAGCGATACCCAGCGATAGAAAAACGAATCAACATAATTAAAGGAGTTCTATTAGGCGTGATTGGTGTGAAGCTCGCTATTTAATACACAAACGTGGTGAGTGTGTGGCACCCTTTCGTTAGAAAACGCTTTCATTTATAGCTATCTTCCCATATGATAATAGTAAAGGATTCATCTAAGTAAGAGGGGGATATAGGATGAAGAAAGAGCATGGTTTTGAAACAAAGGTGATTCATGGAGGTTATGATTCAAAAGATTTCTTAGGGAGTTTAACAACACCTCTATTCCAAACATCTACCTTTACGTTTGATAGTGCCGAGCAGGGGGAGATGCGTTTTGCGGGTAAGGAAGATGGATATATTTACTCCCGTCTAGGTAATCCAACAGTGAAAGCGTTGGAAGATCGTATCGCTCAGCTTGAGGAAGGGGAGGCTGGTCTAGCTTTTGGTTCTGGTATGGCGGCTGTATCGGCTGTTTTAATCGCCTTAACAAAAGCAAATGACCATATCCTTTGTTCGCGAGGGGTGTATGGCTGTACGTTTGGCTTATTAACGATGCTTGAGGAAAAATATAATATCCAAACAGATTTCAGTGATATGAAGACAGCTGAACAAATTCGTTCCCTAATTAAACCAGAAACCTCCTGTATTTATATTGAGACACCAATTAATCCGACAATGGATTTAATTGATTTAGAGCTCGTTTCCACTGTTGCGAAGGAGTACAATATTCCTGTCGTTGTCGACAATACGTTCTGTTCGCCGTATTTACAAAAGCCCTTAACTAAAGGCTGTGACGTTGTGTTGCATAGCGCTACGAAGTATATTGGGGGTCACGGAGATGTCGTTGCTGGCTTGCTTGTTGGAAAACAGGAATTCATTCAAGAGGTGGCGATGACAACGCAAAAGGATATAGGAGGAATCATCTCACCGTTTGATGCCTGGCTATTGCTAAGGGGCCTAAAAACACTTCCTGTCCGCCTAGATCGTCATTGTCAGAATGCAGAAAAAATCGTTGCCTATTTAAAAGATCACTCTGCGGTGGATAAGGTTTATTTCCCGGGTGATGCTACAAATCCTGACTATGACATTATGAAAAAACAAATGAAGCAAGGTGGGGGTCTCATTTCCTTTGAAATAAAAGGAGGGAAGGAGGAGGCTCAGTATATCCTCAATCAACTTCGTTTTATTAAAACGGCTGTGAGTTTAGGCGATACAGAGACGCTAATCCAACACCCAGCGACCATGACGCATTCGGTCGTACCGGAAGAAACGAGAAGACGTATGGGCATCACCGACCAGCTGGTCCGTTTGTCAGTGGGACTAGAAGCTTGGGAGGATATATGGGAGGACCTGAAGTATGCACTAGATCAGGTCACCTCTGCTAATATACAAAAATAAAGCTGACATTAGCCTTCCTTGATAGGGAAGGTTTTTTTATGAGAAAAAAGTACAACATTTGGGGCTTACATGTGTTTCCTTTATCTCCTACGGATTCAGGAGAAGTTCTGGGGTGGAGGAGACTCTATTACACCCGCTGATCGTGCAGCAGAACCAAACCACGTCGTGTAGGCCGTAACATATACGTCGCTGAATGACGGGCGCTTGCCTTTCCTTATACTTATACGCTTTAACAAAATTATTCTCTCATAACCCCATAAAAAGTTCACTCAATTATCCTATTGAACAAAAGGCCTATAGTAGCGTACTATTGGTATTTGTAACCATTCAGCACCGTAGATAGTTCAGCGAGAGAAGGAGGATTCATATGGTTGCTACAAGTCATCAGGTGATGGGCTTTACGTGGGGGATGGGTGCTATTACGATATACAATAGTGTAGGGTACATACCGGACCAACTGTTTTCTACGATTTTATTTTTTGCAGCGGTCATTATTGGATCGCTCATACCGGATATCGATACACCAAAGTCCAAGTTAGGTGGGCCTTTTGAGCGTTGGGGGTTCATGTTTGTCATTTGCCTCGTTGGAGTGGAGATATTGACACCGGGATTTTCGAGGTCTGCTCAGTTTTTACTGATGATATTGTCCCCTTTGTTGTTTGTGTATTCCGGGCACCGCAAGTTCACCCATTCCATCGCGTTTCTTGCCTTGATGGGGGCGTATAGCTTTCTGCTTCATACATATATAGCGATTCCTCTTTTTTATTTAGTTGGTTTCTTAACAGGTATCGTATCGCATTTATTTGGAGATTTTCTAACCAAAAGAGGGATTCCGCTTTTCTATCCAATAAGTCGAAAGCATGTAAAGTTCTTTTATACATTTCGTACTGGCTCACCGATTGAGGTAAGTATAACAGCGGCACTAGTGGTCTTAAACATTGTTATTCTATCGAAAAATGTACTCGGCTAATATCAAACAGGCTTACCCAATTGGGTAAGCCTGTTGTTGATATGGGGTATCTACCTAACGTGTGCTCTTAAGTCATTCCAACCTCTCCTTGGTGATGTGATTAAGGCGAGGTACTTTTCATGTGAAACGATCCCCCATGAGCCTCTATGCTCTTTCCAGCATACGATCCAAGGCTTTCTTGGCATCTTGAGCAATTTTCGCCTCTACCTTAATGACATTATGCGGTTCACCTTTTTCAATGGACTCTAAACACCAGGCAAGGTGAGGTAAATCAATGCGGTTCATGGTGAGGCACGGACACATATTCGGATTAAGAGAAATAATGTGTTTATCAGGATGCTCTTGAATAATTCGGTTCACTAGATTCATTTCTGTACCAATGGCCCATGATGAGCCGGCAGGAGCGTTCGTAATAGTATGGATAATGTGATTGGTTGACCCTGCATCATCAGATAACTTCACCACTTCTCTACGACATTCAGGGTGCACGATAATCTTCATTTCAGGGGATTTTTCACGTAATTGGTGGACATTTTGAACCGTAAAATTCTCATGTACAGAACAATGCCCTTTCCATAGAATTACTTTGATATCCTCCATGTTTCCTTCATAGATCAGCTCATTCATAATCGGATCCCAAACGGCCATTTGTTCTAATGGAATACCTAGGTTATAAGCTGTGTTCCTTCCAAGGTGCTGATCAGGTAAAAATAAAATCCGTTCTTTTTGTGTGAATGCCCAGCTAACCATACGTGCTGCATTGGAGGAGGTAACGGTAGCACCATCGTTTTTTCCAACAAATGCTTTAATAGCAGCTGTAGAGTTCACGTAGGTGAGCGGCATGATCGTATCATCAAATAGGTCCATAAGCTTTTGCCATGCTTTTTCCGTTTGATCAATGTTAGCCATGTCAGCCATGGAACAACCTGCGCGCATGTCTGGTAGATACACTTTCTGTTCTGGTTTCGTTAATATGTCTGCCGTTTCAGCCATGAAGTGAACCCCACAAAAAACAATCGCCTCGGCTTGGTGATTGTCTGCGGATAACTGAGCCAACTTCAATGAGTCTCCGCGATTGTCAGCAAATTGAATCACTTCATCTTTTTGATAGTGATGGCCAGGTAGATAAAGGCGTGACCCCATCCGTTCTTTCACCTCACGTACGCGTTGCTCCAAATTCTCTCTACTAGCTTGTTTATACTGTTCCGGAAGCATCGGGGTCTTCTGTTCAACTGCTTCAAAAATATTCACTATAATCCCTCCTTATTGCATTTCAACTCTGACACTAATATCAAGGGCTGTTGCTGAATGGGTTAAACACCCAAGTGATATATAATTAACACCTGTGTGGCGATAGGTATGCAAGTTTGCTAGATTAATACCGCCAGAAGCTTCTGTCGTTATGGAAATGGGAACGAGCTTATCAAATTTTTCGATTTCGTCAGGTGTACGATTATCGAACATGATGCAATCAACTCCTGCTTCGACTGCTTCTCGGACCTGCTCCTCTGTTTCCGTTTCGACTTCAATTTTGATCATATGTCCCAACTGTTCACGTAATGAAGCGACAGCTTTGGTAATCGAACCTGCAAACGCAATATGATTATCCTTAATCATGACAGCATCATATAGCCCGTTTCGATGATTAAAGCCACCACCCATTCGGACCGCATATTTTTCAAGCATTCGAAGACCAGGGGTTGTTTTTCTGGTATCACAAATTCTCGTGTATGGGCTATCGAGTAGGAGTACTGCTTGTTTCGTAATCGTAGCTACCCCACTCATTCTTTGGATGACGTTTAAGATAACGCGTTCACCTGTTAACAGCGTGGACATCGGACCTTCCACTGTCGCGATTATCTGGCCCTCTTCAACTTGATCACCATCTTGTATAAAGATATGGACCGCGTTGTCTTTCGTTAAAAGCTCATAGCCTATTTCAATGACATCCGTTCCGCAAAAAATACCTGTTTCTTTGGCAATGAAATGAACTTTGCCTCTTGTGGTTGACTCAAAAAGAAGGTTACTTGTTTGATCGCCTTCCCCTATATCTTCAAGGTAAAATTGTTCAATTAATTGCCGTAGCTTGATTTTGTTCATATATGTCACCCTTTTTGTATTGTTTCTGGTGGAAGATATGCTTGGTCTCCCATTCTTTCTTTTCAACTGGAAAATCATTTCTAAAATGTCCTCCACGGCTTTCTTCGCGTGTTAAGGAAGAGGACGTCACCAGCCAAGATGTGATGAGCATAAAAATAGTTGTAATTTGCTCTTTGGAAAGGGCGTTATAGTTTGCTTGCAATAAATGTTTTAGGGAATATGATTCAAGCCATTTGATTTGTTCGTTTAAGGAGTTTTTTTCTCGAACAATACCTGTGTGCCTCATCATCTTTTCTTGTATTTGGGTAATGGATGGAAGAGGTGAAAAAGTATGTTCACTAGGCTGAGCTTGTATTAAGTGAGTTGGGATAGAATGATAGAATCTTCTTGGCTGCTGATTAATGTAATTAGCTAAACGTTTCCCATAGACAAGCCCTTCAAGTAATGAATTGCTTGCTAGCCTGTTTGCCCCATGAATCCCAGTACATGCTGTTTCTCCAATAGCGTATAGTCCGTGGATGGAGGTTTTTCCCATTTCATTCGTCTGAATGCCACCCATTAAAAAGTGACACCCAGGTGCAACAGGAATAAACCCATCAGCAATCACCACTCCATTTGACTCACATAAGCTCGTAATACCAGGAAATCGTTTCTGGAAGTTTGGAATGGAGCGGATGTCTAGATAAACGGTATGACCTTGTTGAATATAGTCGTAAATGGTTTGAGATACAACATGACGAGGTCCGAGATCTTGTAAGGGATGAACGCCCTTCATGATCTGTTCACCATGTTCATTGACTAGTTTGGCACCCTCGCCCCTTACGGCTTCTGAAACCAATCCTTTTGTTTCCCCATTTAAATAAAGGAGAGTGGGGTGAAACTGCACAAATTCCATATCCATCACTGTTGCTCCAGCTTTATAAGCAAGCGCTATTCCGTCTCCAGTTACGGTTGACGCATTTGAGGTCAATGAATATACCTGCCCACAACCGCCAGTGGAGAGGACGATGTGATTAGCTATAAAGGTTTGAATATCACCCGCACTATCTTTTCCTTTTACACCATAGCAAGTATTGGAAGAGGGATCGACCAGTAACTCGTAAACCAAAAAATCTTCAATCACGGTAATGTTTTCTCCAGTTTGTTGAATTAAATAATCGACTATTCGCTTCCCCGTCTGATCACCTCCACCGTGAACAATACGGTGGTGCCGGTGTGAGCCCTCCATACCTAACGAAGGGGTACCATCTTCGGTAAGGTCAAATTCACACCCTTGTTGTAAAAGCTCTTCAATAATTTCTGGGGCTTCTTCCGTTAATGATTGAACTGCTTGATGGTTGTTGCTATATCTTCCAGCTTCTAATGTATCTAAGTAATGTTGGTAAGGGTCATCATCCAAGCCGATAGCTGCAGCAATTCCGCCTTGTGCTAAGGAAGAGTTTCCATGTTGAAGGCTAGACTTTGTGAGAACAATCACATTTAAATGCTTAGAAAGCTTGCTCGCAAGCTGTAGTGACGCAACCCCACTACCAATTATGACAACGTCTGTCTTTTGCATCATGTAACCTCCTGAATTAACAGGTGTCTTGACACTTATATTTACATAGAATTAAACTAATGACAAGTATTTTGTGCGAAAAATTGTAAGGAAGAGGCGAGTACATGATGTATTTTGATTATGCAGCTACATGTCCAATGGACGAAGAGGCGTTGCAAGCATACAACAAAGCGGCGACTTCCTATTTTGGAAATACACAAAGTTTACATGATACAGGGAGTCAGGCAGAAACGTTGCTTGAGGAATGTCGGAATACATTTGGTGATTTATTAGGAGTAGAAGCAAAAGGGATTTATTTTACGTCAGGAGGGACAGAGAGTAATTTTTTAGGCATACAAGCGTTAATCAGCTCCAACAAAAAGCGAAATCATATCATTACATCTGATGCCGAACATGCTTCTATTGAACATTGTTCTCTAAAACTGGAAGAAGAGGGCTATCGAATAAGTCGAATCCCATTTACGCAAGAGGGAATTATAGATATAGAAGAATTAGAGAATGAGCTCACTGAGGATACAGCATGTGTAGCCATTCAACATGTGAACCCAGAGCTAGGAACGATTCAGCCTATTCAGGACATTGCTACTCTTTGCAACGAATGGGGAGTATTACTCCATGTGGATGGCGTTCAGTCATTTGGAAAAATGGATGTGACGAAAGCCGTGCCTCAAGTCGATAGCTATGCCATTTCCAGTCATAAAGTATATGGACCTAAGGGAATAGGTGCTCTATACATCCGCCCGAGCTTAACGTTTCAACCTTTTCTACCAAATGGGAGTCATGAAAAAGGCGTAAGAGCTGGTACGGTGAATACACCTGCAGTTGTTGGTTTTACAGTAGCCTCCCAAAAAATAGTACAGCATTTATCTGCACATATCCATCATTATAAAGAATTGCATGATACGTTTGTCGACACGATGAATACGGTTGATTCCTATATTGATTGGGTTATCCCGGATCAGTCAGAGCGAATCCATGCAATTGTTGGATTATGTGTAACACATATCGAAGGGCAATGGATGATGCTTGAAGGAAATCGACGAGGATTTGCATTCTCCACGGGAAGTGCTTGCCAGGTAGGAAATCAGGCTCCTTCTCCAACTTTAATGGCTATGAATAAAAGCAAAGAAAAAGCCAAGACGTTCATACGGATCTCATTTGGAAAAGATCATACGAAAGAGGAAGTGAAACAATTAGCGAATACCCTTATACAAACTATCGAAGAGCGCCATCAAATTGTGCTACAATAACTTAGTACAAAGACTTAAAGGGAGCGTTAGATATGAGCCATCAGAAGAAAGTGCTGGGTGAAGAGCGACGTGCCATGCTTTTGGATATTCTCCAATCTAGCTCTGAACCGACAACAGGGAGCGAATTAGCGAAAAAAGCCAATGTTAGTCGGCAGGTTATTGTTGGAGATATCTCTTTATTAAAGGCTAAACAAGAACCGATCATTGCTACGAGTCAGGGGTATATGTACTTGAATGACTCTAACAATGTCAATCAGGTTGAACGCACCATCGTAAGCTATCACACAGCTCACCAAACAGAAGCAGAACTAAACCTACTAGTCGATCATGGAGTAATTATAAAAGATGTATCAGTTGAACACCCAGTATATGGGGATTTAACAGCTTCCTTGCATATATCGAATCGAAAAGAAGTTAAACAATTTATCGAACAAATCCAATCAAACCAAGCAACATACTTATTGGAACTGACAGGCGGTATCCATATGCATACCATCGCCGCTTCCAATGAACAGATGCTTGATGAAGCCATAGAGGCGTTGGATCAACAAGGATATATTGTACGTGCTTAAATGATGTAACCCTTATGCTTTTGGAGCATGAGGGTTATTTTTATTAGTAGAGTAAGCATAAGTTCTTACGCTTACATGTTAAGCTCCAACGTCTCATGCATTAGCTGGTTTAGTTTGGATTCGATACGTTTTCTTGAAACAGATTATTATCGACTTTTATTGGTTTAATTGTCTGTATAGGGCTATTAACTTTATATCTGTCCGCCTCTTTCGTATCGAACGAAATTCTATAAAACTGACCTTTACGTATTAGGTTCCATACATTCCTATTTTTGACTTCAAGTATAATATTCTTTTTAGTTTGGTCGACAATAGTCAAAATCTCTATATGATATGTAGCACGACCTTTCTCTCTCTCTTCACTTTTTTGAATTACTTTCCCGGTAACTATCATAGTTTTATCGAAATCTATATGTTTTTCTGATGAACAAGCTGATAGCACTATTAAACACGTCATCAATAATACATATTCTCGCATAAAGCCCCCTTTTAATTACGATAGCCTAAATTTAAATGATATATTATAAATAAGTCTACATAATACGCATCAGAGCTAGATTCAAATGAAAGTAGTTTTATTCATCGTTCCTTTTCTTGTATGCTATAACTAGAGTAGTGTTATGGTATAAAGTGAACACTACACATAAAAGCACTACACCTATTTTTATTAGAGGATAACGGATTTCATATAAATTTCAACAGAAAAGGACGTGAAGATTCATGAATCAGACGGTTGGGTTTATCGGATGTGGGAAAATGGCGCAGGCCATGATTGGAGGCATGATTCATTCAAAGATTGTCACACCAGATCAAATCATTGCAAGTGCCCAATCTGAGGGTACCTTAGAAGAAGTGCGACGACAATTTGAGATACAAACGAATTTAGACAACCGAATTGTTGCCGGACAGGCAGACTTGCTCTTTTTAGCTGTGAAGCCGTATGACTACAAAGCAGTTATTCATGAGGTTCGTCAATCTGTTGCCGACGAGGCTATTATTATAACGATTGCTCCTGGTGTTTCGTTCGAAGAAATGGAAAGTGCGTTTGAGAGAGAAATGAAGGTCGTTCAAGCAATGCCAAATACACCTTCTCTTGTAGAGGCAGGGATGTCTGCCCTTTGCCCAAATAGCAAAATAGATGATAAGGATTTAGCAAAAGTTATAACCTTATTTGAAAGCTTTGGCAAAGTGGAGGTCATTACGGAAAGCCAAATGAGTGCAATCCCGTCAATCAGTGGTTCATCTCCTGCTTACGTTTATATGATGATTGAAGCAATGGCCGATGGAGGTGTTGCTCAGGGACTTTCCCGAGATCAATCTTACCGACTTGCAGCGCAGGCCGTGCTTGGTGCAGCAAAAATGGTACTTGATACAGGAAAGCATCCAGGGGAACTTAAGGATGAAGTAACGTCTCCTGGAGGAGCAACAATTGCAGCTGTCACAAAACTTGAACAAGAGCGGTTCAGAGGAACGATTATGGCTGCGATGGAAAGTTGTTCAAACAAAGTGAAGGACATGGGAGAGGAATAGAAAATAGATCATTCTCCTGCTTACTCACTACTTTGGTAATAAATATAGAAGGATTTTGGTTTGATACAATAAATTCTTGAGACCATACAACCTAATAACTTACAATCAGCAATTTCGTAATGGGTATTTGGAGTTAAATGAAAGATACCTGGTTCCTTTTGGAAATTTCTGTGGTATATTTATCCTGAATCTAATTCAGAAGAGATCCAAGAAAATGAAGAAGAACCTGTTTTATGCATTGTTGTTAAGTATGGTTCTAGTACTAGGTGCTTGTAGCGGTGGCTCTGAGGGAGAAGAAGATTCTGATTCTAACGAAGACATGAAGCAACAAGAAGATTTAGGTGTCTCTGAGGAAGGTTCTGAATCAGAAGATGGATCCGAATCTGAATAAGACTCAGAAGAATAAGTACATCCTAGAATAATAAAATCAATAACCCCCTTAAGAAACTGTGTGCTCACTAGAGTATTGCTTTCTTAAGGGGGTTTTAAGTTGTTTTCTTTCCAGATTACCAAACGGCAATCATTTTACTGCTTATTGGTGTGAATTTCTTTTCGAACGTTTTCCACATTCGTATTACTATATTTTTTTGTGTTGCGTCCTCCGGTTGTTTCAGCAAGGTAGCGTTTTACTTCATTGTACGTCATAGAAACATCATCTTGTTTAGCTTGAACGATATACTTTTTCATATATGTCACCTCTTATGTATAGCGTATATCGATTTTAGATTTCTTATCCAAGGAAAAGATTGAATGTATTTTCTAGGCATATTTATGGCTAATGAACGGGTATGAAGTAAGGAGGAGAAATGATACAAGGATGTGGTGTAGATGGAAGAAACAAAAGTTACCATAATTGGTGCAGGAATTGCAGGTGTAATGGCTGCTAGGACGCTCCTTGCTAACGGCATTAAGGATATAAAAATAGTTGATAAAAGTAAAAGTGTAGGCGGACGATTAGCAACTCGTCGTATGGAAGAAGGAAAAGCAGATCATGGAGCCCAATTCTTCACAGTACGATCAGAACAACTCGAGCAAGACGTTAAGCTTTGGTTACAGCGTGGATGGATCAAACATTGGTTTGGTGACCCTTATCCACGATATACGAGTGTGAATGGTATGAATGCTCTTGTAAAACAGCTGGCAGAAGATTTACCTGTCTCATTATATGCAAATGTCGAATCCATTGAGGAAACGACTGGTGGTTTCGAATTAAAAACAGAAGATGGGCAGTCTTGGAAAACAGGAGCAGTATTATTAACAGCTCCTGTCCCACAATCAAGAAAATTATTGTCCGGTAAAAATGTATCGTTGCAAGAAAAGGAAGTCAGGAAACTAGATAGAATATCATATAATGCTGCAATTGTAGGGCTTTATCAATTTAATTCTCCAACCACTTTGCCATCGGAAGGAATAATAGATGCCTCTCTCCCATTGCATGTAGAAAAAATTGTAGATCATCAGAAGAAAGGGATATCACCCAACCCAACAATAAGTGTGTATATGGAGGGAGGATGGAGTAATGATTATTTTTCACATACAGATGAACATGTGATGAACAGAATGAAAGAGATTACGGAGCATCTTCTTCCTTGGGAGGATCTTACAAACTCCCAAATAAAACGATGGCGATATGCTGAGGCTGAAAACGTTATTTATGAACCTTACCTTAATGTTCATGAAGCACTACCTCTATATGTTGCAGGAGAAGCTTTTCTTGAGAAAAACGACAAAGCAGGTCGAACACGTTTTGAAAGCGCGTACTTGTCTGGAATTGCAGCAGGAAATAAAATTGCTTCTTTTTTCTAGACGATATGTAGAGAAATCCTGCCCATTATAAGCGGCAGAATTTCTTTATTTTGTTCCAAAGCATTACTTGTTGTCGTTGTAATCTGGGATGAATTCTTCAGAGAACGCAACTTTTGCATCCTCCATTGAAAAATCATCTGCCCCTCGATTTGGGTCTTGCTCTTGATTGTTGATCATATCCTTCATCCCTTGAAGCATACCTCGGTTGTCACGGGTCATTCCATAAATGAAACCACCTAGACCGAGAAGGGTAAGAAGAATTCCTCCACCTCTACTATTTCTACGCCCAGTCAAAAATGCTAAACGACTGCGTCTTCCAAATAATGATGTTCTACGGCCAAATTTGAAGGCTGATGTTAACCAACGTAGGTTATTCAAAATGGTTTCCTCCCGAATTCGTGAGTTTGAAGATCATTGATCTCCTATATTAGTTTCTGTAAAAAAAGACCGATTATGATAGCAATCTTTACTAAATGGAAGGCAAGTGGCACAAGTTACCTTTTAGCTGAAATATAAATCAAAAGTAATGGTTTTGGTGGGTTTTTTGACGGGGAATGGAATTGAAATTCAATTATTAATTAATTATTTATTTTTATTAGAAGATAATTGTATAATTTGTTTTTGAGTTTCTTACTATAAAAAGGAGGATGGAGTAAGTGTTTTTAGAACTTTTAAGGCAAATTAATGACAGCATATGGACTTATATTATTATTACGGTACTACTTGGAGTAGGACTATTCTTCACTTATAAAACCAACTTTGTTCAGTTTAGGTTGTTTAAAGAAATGTTCCGGGTTTTATTTGAAAAAGAGTCTTTTGCAAAAAGTAAAAAAGGAACTTCCCCATTTCAAGCTTTTACGATTAGTACAGCATCACGGGTAGGAACAGGTAATCTCGGTGGTGTAGCCATTGCAATAGCAAGCGGAGGACCTGGAGCGGTATTCTGGATGTGGATTATAGCATTGGTAGGCTCTGCAACAAGTTTTGTCGAGAATACGCTGGCGCAGGTTTATAAAACAGAAGACGGGGATGGTTATCGTGGCGGCCCTGCATATTATATGCAAAAAGGGCTCAACAACCGTAAGCTAGGTATTGCCTTTGCCATTGCAATCACCTTTACGTATGGATTGGTATTTAGCTCTGTGCAATCCAATACGATTCGATTAGCCTTTGAGCAATCGTTTGATCTTTCAAAATGGATTATGGCAGGTGTGCTTACTATTCTAACTGCTCTCGTTATTTTTGGTGGTCTGAAGCGAATAGCGAAAGTAACCCAATATGTGGTTCCGATAATGGCTATTTTATATCTTATCCTAGCCTTTTTTATATTGATTTTTAACCTGGGAGCTATACCTGGCCTGATTTCAACGATTGTCGAAAATGCGTTAGGTATTCGTGAAATTGCTGGGGGAGGTATTGGAGCTGCAATTATGATGGGTGTTCGACGCGGCTTATTCTCCAATGAAGCAGGCATGGGTAGTGCACCGAACGCTGCAGCAACGGCTGAAGTCACACATCCTGCTAAACAAGGCTTAATTCAAACATTGAGCGTTTTCATTGATACCATCATTATTTGTAGTGCGACTGCCTTTATCATTATGCTTTCAGGTGACCCTTCTCAATATATGAATCCAACGATGAAAAGCATACAACTTACCCAAAGCGCTTTTTCAGGTCACGTAGGAAACTGGGCAGGAACCTTCGTAGCCATTGCTATCTTTCTGTTTGCCTTTAGTTCAGTAATCGGAAATTATTATTACGGTGAAACGAACATTCAGTTCATAAAAGAAAAAAACTCCTATTTAACGGTATATCGTTTAGCCGTCCTGTTCATGGTTGTTTTTGGAGCAGTAGCAAAAATGGAATTGGTTTGGGCTCTCGCAGACCTCTCTATGGCTATTATGGCACTTATTAACCTTTATGCCATTATCCGCTTATCAGGTGTTGCTAAAGATGTCTTGCAAGACTATATGCAGAAGCGTAAACAACCACAAACTTCCCATTTTTCAAGTAACAGTGTAAAACACCAGCAAGGAATAGAGAGTTGGTAAAATGCAAGTATGTTACGAAGATAAGAGGGACCTTTTATAAGGTTCCTCTTTATTGTTCTTCAATTAAGGCTCGGAAAGAGCGCCCAGCAAGGATGAGGCACACCGAAAACCGCGGTCGACACACTATCTCGACTTCACTTCAAGATTATGCATCATATACGGAACAACATAAGTAAAAAGAACCACCAAGCTATATAGCTTGGTGGTTCAATTAGGAGGAGAAAACCTATCGACACCTAGGTTTTCGTAGGGTTCACCTCTGCTTAGTGAGCGAGGTGAACTGATGGGAATGGGTGTCCCTTCATTTGATTTTGAAGGGACAAATGTTCAGGTTACATTTATATCATCAAAGAGAAGAGGGGGGAGGGTCCCTTCTCTTTGTTACACGTCCATAAAACTTGCGTTAGAAAGAAATCCTCTCTTTTAAATCAGCATTTTTAATGTCAATTTTCGCTTCATTCATAATCTCTGTTAATTGATCAGGGTTGGCTTTACGAGTTTCAAGCTCCGTTTGTAGCTGTTCTTCCATTTCATCAAATGTTCCTATAGATGACGTGTCTTCTTTCTCCCGTTTATCGGTCACTTTAATGACGTGAAAGCCATATTCGGATTCAACAGGCTTACTGACCTTGCCAACTTCTAAATCGTAAGCTGCTTCCTCAAAAGGTAGCACCATGTCACCAGTAGAGAAGTAGTCTAAATCGCCACCGTTTTCAGCAGAGGTTGTATCTGTGGAATATTCTTTAGCTAGGTCAGCAAAATCTCCACCATCCTCTAGTTTTTGGATTACTTCGTTGGCGGTTTTTTCATCATCAACAAGAATGTGGCTTGCTTGTACTTCTTGTTTCATGTTTTCGTAGTAAGATTGCAACTCTTCGTCCGTAACCTCTACACCATCTGTAGTGGCTTTTTCCTTAAGCATAGAAGAGTGAATAACATTTTTTAAATCTTCTTCACTTGAAAAGCCATTTTGTTGTAATACCGATTGAAATTGATCACCGTAGGAATCTTTCATTTTATCGATTTCATCTTGCACTTCTTCTTCACTAACAGAGTAGTTCTCGGACAGAACTTTGTCATAGATCATTTCTTTTAAGACTGCGTCACCATATTGGTCAACGAGCTTGTTATAAAAATCCTCTTTACTTACATCACCGTTCTTCGTGGATGCTACTACTTCAGTATCTTCAGCGCTGCTGTTACTACATGCTGTTAGCGTGAAAGCTGCTACAACAGTCATTACGATAGGTGCTAATTTGATTTTCATTCCATACGCTCCTTATGATATATATTATTTTGCTAAGGTTAATGCTGTTGTTTGTTTCTCTCCATTACGATAGAACGTAATATCCATGCTGTCCCCGACTGTTTTTTCTTCATAGATGAACTTTCTAAGGTCAACTAGAGAGGAAATATCCTGGCCATCTACCTGGACGATGACGTCATACTTTTGTAAGCCAGCTTCTTGAGCAGGGGAGCCATTTTGGGTAGCGGCTACAATGACACCTTCTTGAACTTCTTTCGGAAGTTTTAGTGTATTTTGTAATTGCTGAGTAGAGATTGTAGATAGGTCTCTCGTTTGTATTCCCATATAAGGGCGAGTTACTTCGCCATATTGTTCCAAATCTTCGATGATTGGTTTAGCGGTTGCTGTTGGAATAGCAAAACCTATTCCTTCTACTTCTTGTTTTGCGATCTTCATAGAGTTAATACCAATTACTTCACCAGATAAGTTTACAAGTGCGCCGCCACTGTTACCTGGGTTGATTGCTGCATCTGTTTGAAGTACTTCCGTTTCCCAATCAGACTGTCCGTCTTGATTTAAGTCAACCGGCATCGTTCGTTCTAAGCCACTGATGATACCTTTTGTGACAGATCCTGCAAATTCCATCCCCAGTGGATTACCAATAGCTATCGCCGTTTCCCCAACTTTAAGTTCCTTGGATGAACCAAAGTCTGCTATTTCATTTATACTCGCTCCATCTATTCTTAGTACGGCAAGGTCAGAAAGCTGATCACTTCCGAGAACTTCTGCTTGTACCTTTTCACCCCCGCTTAAAATAACATCAATGGAGTTAGCACCTTCAATGACATGGTGGTTTGTGACCACATAAGCTGATTCATTTTCTTTCTTGTAAATCACTCCAGAACCTGTGCCGGCTTGGCTGTTCTCTTCTGAAAGCAGTTGAGATTGTTGATAATTCACAACACCTACTACAGCGTCTGACACGGTCTCAACAGCCTTTACAACAGAAGCATCTTCTTCAGAATTCATAGTAGATGTTTGTGTGAGGTCGAGGTTGCTTTGCTCAACAGTATTCGGGTTCGACTGTGCTTGACTCGACCCAAAGGGAAAAACGTTTGCTTTGAACAGTGCAAAAGCTCCTAATAACAACATCACGGTTACAACTAGAGCGCTTGCTGTGAATCGGAATAACCAATTAAAATAATTTCTATTTTCATTTGTACGCTTTTCGTCGGTTCTTACCATTTGTTTTTCATCCATTGTGTAAACTCCTTTCTACTTCATTGAGCTTTTTATGAAATGAGTTGTTTTTCGATGTGCAATTCTTATTCTAGGAAAAAGGTTTGGCATTCGTTTGGCATAATTGTGTAAAAAGTGTGGAATTGAATATGGAATATTTATATGTTGTCGATAAGATATGGCACAATAGTAGAAAGAACTTCTGGTGGAGGGGATGAACATGAAATCAACCATTGCGATTGTAGAAGATGATCCGCATATTCAAGAAATTGTAGAAGCATATTTACAGAAAGAAGGTTATCAAACAAAGTTGCTTGAAACGGCAGAAGCTGCGTGGGATTTATGGCGAGAGACACCACCTGATTTATGGGTGCTTGATATTATGTTACCTGGTATGAATGGGTACGAGTTTTGTAGTCGAATCAGGCAAGAATCAGATATGCCCATCATTATTATTTCAGCGAAGGACGAGGAAGTAGATAAGGTTATGGGTCTTGAGCTTGGAAGTGATGACTATTTAACAAAGCCTTTCAGTCCAAGAGAGTTAGTTGCGAGAGTAAATCGTGTACTGAAACGGTGGGAAAAGTTTCAAAATAGCTCAGAAGATGCACAACCTCAAAGTGACGATTCATCTTTGCATAATGGTGATTTAACGCTTTCTATAAAAGAACGCCGGGTGCTATGGAAAGATGAAGAGGTGGAGGTTACCTCTAAAGAGTTTAATTTACTTGAAATATTGATTTCACAAGTTAATCGGGCATTTTCTAGAGAGGAACTATTACAACGCGTATGGGGAGAAGACTACTTTGGAAGTGATCGAGCTGTCGATGACCTGGTCAAAAGATTACGAAAAAAACTACCAAATGTTCCGATTGAAACCGTTTGGGGTTATGGGTATCGATTACGTGAACGAGAGGAGGAAGCATGAAGCTACTCTATCAATTAAACGCAGCATTCACTGCTCTTCTTGTCATCATTATGTCCGTGACGGCTTTCTTCATTTATTCATTATTATTGGATATATTGATTCAAGATGAACAGAATCAACTGCAGGACAATGGCGAAATTTTACTTAACATATTATATGAGCAAGAATATGGAGCAAGGGGCGATCTCTTGTTAAGTAAAGTCATGCGGAACAACGACTTCAAGGTTCTCTTTTTTGACCCGGATCGAAATCAAGTTCTCTATTCTTCTCTTCCAGATAGTATTACAGAAGCTTGGAGTTCCCAATTCGAAAGGGAAGAACAGCACAAAGCTCTTTGGAAAACTGAAGGAGAGAACTATGTGATTTCCAAGCTACGATATAATTATCAAGGAAAGAGGTTTCTCCTTGTATTAGCAACTCCATTGGAGGAATTGCAAAGTATTCAATCGGTCTTTGCTGCCAGGATGATTACCATCTTTATCATTGGTATTTTTATAGCTGTTTTGTTTAGTTATCTATTAACAAAGCGACTAGTTACACCATTGAGTCATCTTAAACGTGAAGTGAAAAAGATTGAGAATCGCCAATTCGAGTCTATTCAACCAATTGGAGCTAGTGGGGAGATTGGTGAAGTAGAACAAAGCGTTTTAGAGATGGCCAATGAATTAGACCGATATATTCATTCACAAAAGCATTTCTTTCAAAATGCTTCTCATGAATTGAAAACACCATTAATGACGATTCAAGGTTACGCTGAGGGTGTAAGAGATGGGGTTTTTGAAGGAGATGCAGCCAATCGAAGTCTCGATGTTATCGTGAAAGAGAGCGAGCGATTAAAGAAAATTGTTAATGAAATCATTCTCCTGGCAAAGTTAGATAGTGAAGAAGGAATATACCATCCTCAAAACATGTCTATATCGAGTGTATTAAAGCAAACCAAAGAGCGAGTATTGCCACTAGCTCAAGAAAGAAATATTACATTGGATATAGAGTTAGAAGAGGACAAAACATTATACATTGATGATGAAAAAATGCTTCAAGCCATGATTAATATCGTCAGTAATGGTATTCGTCATGCCAATGAAAAGGTAATATTGAAGGGATTTACTAGCGAAGGAACGTACCATATTCAAGTAAAGGATGACGGGAATGGCGTACCAGATGACCTTTTACCTCAACTATTTCACCGGTTTGTGAAAGGCAAAGAGGGTGAAACGGGGCTTGGATTAGCCATTTCTCGAGCAATCATTGAGAGAAGTGGTGGTACTATTCAGGTGTTTAATGAGGAGAAAAGTGGAGCTGTTTTTGAAATCGAATTTTCAGATGAATAACAAAGCAAGTGAAAGTGGCATGCTCTACATGGGCATGCCAACTTTATATAGAATTAAGTGATTTTATTTTTTAACGCAAGATAAGAATTTACTATCAGCTACACAATGACTTTCTTTTCTTTGCATAAGGATTCAGTTGCGTTGCATATTCACTAATTTGATTTGTAGATTCGAAATGAACGTTTTGATTCGTTACAATTGCTATAGCAATGAATAATAAGGGCACGTGCACTAGGGTATTATTTCGGTCATGTTAACAAATCCTCGATCCCAGTCAGTTACAGAATAAAAAGAGGGTACTTTTTGATCGAAAACCTGTATAATTTGTTCTGATATAGATTTGTATTCATGGCTATAGATGGCGCCAATAAAATCATTCCCACCAATGTGGCCTGAAAAACTATCATAGGAAGTGTTACGTAATATCTCTTGGAGCAGAATGGAGGTTTCTGTGAGGTTTTCTTCTATAATATCTTTTCCAGGCAATCCAGTTAAAGGATTTGAATAACGTGCCATATAAGCTTGAATGTCAGCGAAGGTCTGTAACAAATTTTTAATACTCACAATATCGTAAAAACAAGTATCTTTTGCAATAATGACATAATCATATAAATGTTCTTGCTCTTGGTTCATAGCTAAGTAGCCTAACGTCTGTAATAGAAGTAAAATAGTCAAAAACTAATGGAGAAACATCCATAAGTCATAATCAAATTTCGCAGCAATCTTTTTATAAAATGCGTCTTTCATGACTAAACCATCTATTTGAACATTGTCACCGATAACGTCACTCTCAAGGTTTTTATCTTGTTCAAAAATCTCATTGATGTGCGTACGGATGGTGTTACGATGTACAAACGGTGCTGCTTCTGCTATTTCTCCGATATAGGTAAGCATGATAACATCCCTTCAATGAATAGGACTATTGGTTGATGTATTATCATCCCATATAACACACTGAAAAAATAAGAAGGATTTAGCTAACAATAGTTAAGATTGTGTAAATTTTCATAATGATACAATGGAATAAGAAAGACAGTAACGACACCAAATGACGAAAAAGGAGTTAGTAAAATGGCAGGACAAAATAGAAATGAGATTTCCCCTGGTCAGGAAGTAGATATCGTATTGAAACAAGATCAACGAAGCGGAAAGACTACACGTGGTAAAGTGAAAGATATATTAACGAAGTCACCCAATCATCCACATGGCATTAAAGTACGTTTACAGGATGGTCAAGTCGGGCGCGTAAAGCAAATTATTAACGAATAATGGTCGAAATAAAGGAAGGATGAATTATGAGTATTTTATCAGTTGAGAATTTATACAAAACATATGGAGAGAAAGAGCTTTTTAATCATATCTCCTTTTCTATTGGGGAGCGAGAGCGGATTGGTCTGATAGGGGTAAACGGAACAGGTAAATCAACACTATTAAAAGTTCTAGCAGGAATCGACTCTCCAGAAGAAGGGCATCTAAGTCATGCTAATCAGTTTCATATCGAGTACCTTGCTCAAGAGCCTTCCTTGGACCATTCATTAAATGTTCTTCAGCAAATATATTATGGTGATTCCCAAATTATGAGAACAATGAGGAGCTATGAGCAAGCATTACGTGAACTAGAACGGGCTCCTGAAGATACCAAACAACAAGAAAAATTATTCAAAGCTCAGCAAAAGATGGACGAATATGATGCATGGGAAGCAAATACTGTAGCGAAAACAGTGTTAACGAAGCTTGGTATATCAGATTTTGAGAAACCTGTTAGTGAACTGTCAGGTGGTCAGAAAAAACGGGTGGCTATAGCGAAGGCATTAATTCAACGTGCTGACTTACTTATTTTGGACGAGCCTACAAACCATCTAGATAATGAAACGATTGAGTGGCTGGAATCGTTCCTTGCTCAATATCAGGGCTCTCTTATCGTTGTTACACACGACCGTTATTTCTTGAATCGTGTTACGAATCGAATCTATGAACTCGATAAAGGACGATTGTTTATTTATGACGGAAACTATGAAACATTTTTAGAAAAGAAAGCGGAACGTGAAGAACAAGAACAACAATATGAACAAAAACGACAAAACATCTTAAGACGAGAACTTGCTTGGTTAAAGAGAGGACCAAAAGCAAGGGGTACCAAGCAAAAGGCGAGAAAAGATCGTGCGGAAGAACTCATGAATGAAAAGTCCCATGCTCCAGATGACCAAGTCGATATTTCCATTGGTTCTAAGCGCTTAGGAAATGATGTGTTAGAGCTTGAATCGATTTCGAAATCCTTTGAGGGCGCACCAATTATTGAAGACTTTTCCTATCTTGTTGTCCCGGGGGAACGCCTTGGCATTATTGGACCAAATGGAAGCGGAAAAACGACGTTACTGAACATTATGGCTGGAAGAATGCAGGCAGACCAAGGAACTATTGAACAAGGGCAGACCGTTAAGATTGGTTACTACACACAAGATCACCAAGAAATGGACGCATCGTTACGTGTTATTGAATATATTAAGGAAGAGGCAGAAGTGGTGTACACTGCTGAGGGGGATGAAGTCACAGCAGAGCAGATGCTCGAACGATTTATGTTTCCTCGTTATATGCAATGGAACTACATCTCAAGGCTTTCTGGCGGAGAACGCCGACGTCTCTATCTGCTTCGAGTATTGATGCAGGAGCCAAATGTTCTCTTTTTAGACGAGCCTACGAACGATTTAGATACGCAAACGTTAACGGTTCTAGAAGAATACCTTGAACACTTCCCTGGTGTAGTCGTAACCGTTTCGCACGATCGCTATTTCTTAGACAGAGTAGTGGACCACTTGGTTGCCTTTGAAGGTGATGGTAAAACACGTCGTTTTCAAGGGAACTATACAGAATATCTTGAGTTGAAAAAGCAAGAAGAAGGGGAAGCTTTAGCTGCTCAGAGGGAGAAAGCAAAGGAAGAGAAAAAAGAATCTCCAAAGCATAAGCAAAAGCGTAAAAAGTTATCCTATCGTGAACAACAAGAGTGGAATACGATTGAAGACCGAATCGAAGAACTTGAGCTACGCTATGAAGAAGTTCAAAATGAAATCACCGCAACAGGCAGTGATGCAGTAAAAGCTCAAGAACTGCTTGAAGAGCAACAAGAAATCGAATCCAAATTAGAAGACCTCATGCAACGATGGGAAGAACTATCAACTATTGTTGAAGGGGAATGAGTTGAATAAAGGTCAAGTTGAGAAGCAATCTAATTCCATTGGATTGCTTCTTTTTTGTCGGACAGTATTCCATATAAGAGGCATAATCTTGAAGACTTGAAATTGAGATAAATTTGGTAATCGCACAGAAAGAGCGATGTTTCCGTAGATTTAGTTAGAATAAAGGTGGCCGTGGAACAACTCGCGTCCTGCCGGCGAGAGTCTCCTTGTTCCACGGCCACCTTTGCTAGTATTGGGAGCAACGGAAATATTGCGAAGTTAGAGAGGTTGAGGTATTTGAATATCTTCTGACGGTCTACACCCTAGTAAGTTCTAGTATCACAATTGGTTCATAACAAAAAATGCTGTGGCAAGAAAGCTAATGAACATTTAGTTCGCTGTTTGTAAAAAATAAAGTTTTATTTGTCCGTAAGATCTAACCAAAGAGGGTTTTCACTAAAAATAAGGGCTTATATGTCCTTTCGGGAGACATACAACATTTGGCCGCGGTTCCGATAGCCATTACCCGGCTGGGGGTGAAGGGGAACTACGAGACTCCCGCGGGAGAAAGAGGTTGGTGAGACCCCGGAGGGAGCAAAGCGACTGAGAAGGCTCACCAGCTCGCCCGCAGGAAAGCGAGTTGCTTCACCGTAACCGTAACGCCCTTCCACGTTTCAAGTATCGGACCCATCACCTTTTGAATATATCTCGAACTAAAGTCTTCAAGATAATGGGGCTATTATATAAAAGAATATTTACAAATAAAAACGTCTCATCCATGTCTTACTTTCTTCTCTCAATCATATACATGTAAAGTGTGGACAAAAAGGAGGGAAGAGGCAGTGGATAAGTATGAGGAAAGCGCCCTTTTTGAACATAAGTTTTGGTTGCAGGTATTAGGGGATCACGCTAGGTTTATTAGGGATGCTTTATACCCTTCTGAAACGATTGATATTAAGCAAGCAAACGACTATATAGAATTGTTTGATGCCTACCTAAATAGAGTTAGAAATGAACATATGGATAATATGCAAACGTTCACGAACGAAGTCGGCAAACAGGTTCGAACGTTTCGTCACTTTAAGCTTTCATTATTGGAAAGTAATCTGCAGGGAGAAATAGGAGTTCATTTATCCCCAACTTTTTTCAATCATATGGTTAATGAGTTAGAGGAATATTTGTTAGTCATTGCCTACTTAGGGAAAGGTGAAATACCCCCTATTTTTCACGAACTACATCATCATATGCTTTGGTTGTTAGATGCAAGTGGCCATGCTGGAGCGATTCATGATCAGTTAGATGGCGTGGAAAAACGGTTGAGAAACAGAAGTGAAGAATTTACCAAGCACTTTAATCAATTTTATATGAAAGCAGTTGAGTTAACAGGGTATTTACGGACGAATCTAGAGAATTTCCCCGCACTAAACAAATTCAACGATGATGTCGAAGTGGAAATGTATTTATTTAAAACGTTTTTGAATGAGTTAGAGGAGCTGGAGCTTTCAGAAACCTTACTGGGAACTTTTTCAGGACTAATGGCAGATCATATGGTTCGAGAAGAGTGCTATTACTTATATAAAATAGCGGAGTCAACACAAAGTGAATATCCTTCTTGTGATCCTACAAAGCCTAGAACAGAAGATCCTTATTAAGCAACCAGTATTGGTTGCTTTTATTTTGGCCGAAAAACAGTGATAATGGCGGTTTCCAATGTGTTGGAGCAGACACATTACTGTCCCCTTGCAATCAGTGTTTACTTTTTATAAAGTTTTCTTAAGTACCATATATTACAAGTCCTCTCTTTGTATGTAATACCCCCTTTTTATCACAAATTAGATTGTAGGTATTTTTACAAATTCGGAGGAATGATTTATGAAAGAGAAAAAGTGGGACTTATTTGCATTAGCTTCTATTCCTCTATTGATGACGCTTGGGAATTCAATGCTTATCCCTGTTCTTCCCATCATGGAAAAGGAAATTGAAATTACCTCTTTTCAATCTAGTTTGATTATTACGATCTACTCCATTATAGCCATACCTCTTATACCAATATCAGGGTACTTATCTGATAAGTGGGGGCGTAAAAAAGTCATTATTCCCTGTTTAATCATTGTGGGGATTGGCGGAGCTCTAGCTGCTTTTGCTGCTTGGAAGGTGGAAAATCCACTAATGCTCATTCTTATTGGGAGGTTCATTCAAGGTGTTGGTGCATCAGGTGCCTTCCCAGTGGTGATTCCAACAGTTGGGGATATGTTTAAAGAAGAAGAGGAGGTAAGTAAAGGATTAGGCATTATTGAAACAGCTAATACGTTTGGCAAGGTATTAAGCCCGGTTCTTGGTGCTTTGTTAGCTGTCATTCTTTGGTTTATACCTTTTGTAGCGATTCCTGTGCTAGCTCTTATTGCCATTTTATTAGTTATGATATTGGTGAAAGTTCCTAAAGAAGAACAACAGGAAGAAACACATACATTCAAGGAATTCCTGCATATGATTAAAGATTTATTTAAAAAGAATAGTCATTGGCTTTCCGCTATTTTCATCTCTGGTGGAATCTTCATGTTTGTTCTGTTTGGTTTCTTGTTCCATTTTTCAAATTTATTGGAGGATGAGTATAAGAAATTTGGATATATAAAAGGGTTATTATTAGCTGTGCCGTTACTGTTTCTATGTGCTGCATCTTATATAGCTGGGAGTAAAGTGGGCCAGAATAAAAAAGCCATGAAAAATCTTATTCTTATTGGTCATGCAATTGCATCCATTGCACTTATTTTTGTGCAAGGAGAGCTACTGATTCGATATTTATTATTGTTATCTATTGCGGGGGTAGGGATAGGCTTAGCATTACCTTGCTTAGATGCTTATATAACGGAAGGAACTCCTAAAGAAGAAAGAGGAACGATTACATCATTATATAGTAGTATGAGGTTCGTTGGAGTCGCAGCAGGTCCTCCAGTGATTGCGGTGATGATGAAGAGTACTCCAACATGGATCTATTACCTATTTGCTATTCTTTGCTTAATTGGCTTCTTTATAAATTGGTGGGCCATTAAACCTGATGAGCAAGATGGGTGAGTAACGAAAAGACTAGGAACAGTGCTCATCCACTGTGGACTTATCTAGACATAGATAAACTACATCTTATATTCGCTGAAAAATAAAAAAAGGTGATCCTCATGATCACCTTTACTTTGTTTTAATTTCTTGAGCCATTTCTTTAAGTGTTTTTCGTTTTTGGGTGAAATAGTAACCTAAAGCTAGTGCTCCATATAATCCATTAAGGTCACTACGATCAGCTGTCTCTCTTCCTTCTTTTGTATCTTTTTTCATTGAGTTAGTAGCATCAGCTAAGGAAGAGGATAGTTTTCGTGAGGATTCCCCTATATCACCTACAATATAGAAAAGAGGGCTTAAGGCTGCAATCTTCTTATTTACGTCAGCAAGCGTGTCGTTACTATTATGAATGAGCTGACCTGTTTCTTTCATAACTTCATCTAGTTGATTTGGTAACTTCTCAACTGTTTGGTCGACTCCTTTTAAGACACTAGATAAACGATTCAGTGTCCGTGATAGAAAAATGGCTAGGATGACAAAGGCGATACCGATAAGTAATACTCCGATTCCTACGAAGTCCATATGAATTCCTCACTTTCCTAAGTGTAATTAGCTTGTCTTCTTATTAGAATAGGTGCTATATAAATTCATAGCTGCGTCACTCCAGCGAATGATGTTTGTTAATTGGTCGGTTTGTTTGGAAGATTGCATCGAAAAGTGAGCAGCTCCTCTACTTAATGCATCGTTGATATTATGTAATGACTCTCCAACGTTATGTAAGGAGTCAAACACGCCATCTGTTGAATCTACTTTGTGTTGAATATCTTCTGTGAGGCTATTGGTTTTATGTACAAGTTGTTCTGATTCATGGGATATCTCCTGCATCTTCGTCTCTAACTCTGACACAGTGTGGTCCAGACTTTGGATGGTTGAACTCACTCCATTGAGTGTTTTCACAATAAAAAAGGTTAGGTAAGCAAAAGCTAACGCCACTAATAATGCACTAATATAAATAAGTTCCATTTTACATAGACACCTCCTAAGAAATAATTTACCCCTTTTTTGATGAGCAAAACACCACGATTTACAATTATTTAAACATATTCTATTGTTTTTTAGATTACACCTGTACAAGTAAAGGGTAAGAGGGGGAAAAGGATACATTTTATAAAGGGGGTAATTTCGGTGCCTAAATGGAAAGGATTCATGAAAGAATTAGGGACAGAGTTTCAAAAAGATAACGTACCTTTACTGGCGGCAGCACAGGCTTATTACTATCTACTTGCTATTGTACCAATGTTGATTTTAATATTATCTTTGGTACCATACTTAAATATTGATCCAAATGCGGCAGTTAAATTTATTAGTAACTCACTACCTGATGGAACAGCTTCTGTATTCCGTGAAAATATTATTAGCATTGTCACACAGCCAAAAGGTGGGTTGCTGACAATCGGGATATTAGGAACAATATGGTCAGCATCCAGTGGGATGACAGCTTTTATACAAGCTTCCAATCAAGCTTATGACGTTAAAGAAGACCGTTCGTTTGTCAAGGTGAAGCTATTATCTATATTCTTAACATTTGGAATGATTCTAGCGCTCGCTGTTGCATTACTTTTACCTGTATTTGGGGAAGTGATTTTCAACTTTGTTCAGTCTTTTGTTTCGTTACCTGGTGAAATAATGGTGTTATTGCAATTAGCTAGATGGCTGATTAGTATCATTGTCATGAGTGGAGTACTTCTGCTGTTATATCGTTTTGCACCCAATAAGAAGCTTCCTTTTTCAGGGATTTTACCTGGGGCGATTTTGACTACGGTTCTATGGCTAATCATTTCTTTTGCGTTCTCTTTTTATGTGAGCAATTTCGGAAATTATTCAGCTACGTACGGAAGTTTAGGTGGCATTATTATATTAATGATTTGGTTCTTCTTAACAGGTCTTATCTTGATGGTGGGGGCAGAGATTAATTACATCTTAAATCGACAAAAACACTCAACGGGTTCATGAGTTACAAGTAAAGAAAAAGTTGTGGATGGAAAGCGAGATTTAGTTACATTGAAAGACAAAAGAAAGACCTTGGAGTAAATCCAGGGTCTTTCATTCTTGTATAGCATTCTATAGTTTGCTTGTTTGTATATCACTTTATAAGTTATACAGGACACATCCAGCTTCTATCCCGGAGGGTTTTTGATCTTATAACAAAAAATCTTTAATCTGCTTAGTAGCTTTAACCGGATCGTCACTTTTACTAATGGCTGAGAGAGACACCATTAGCGCCTGCACGTATAACCGATTCGGCATTTTGCTCATCGATGCCACCAATTCCTACCATAGGGATGGAGAGGTTAGCATCGCGCATAGAGTGAATCGTTTCAATCCCAGAGGTTTTTTTGGGCTAGTAGAAAAAATGAGGCCAACGCCGACATAATCAATGTGTTCGATGTTAGCCATTATCCCCTCTTCTAATGTGTGTACTGATAACCCAATATAGTTTCCCACAAAATTATCCACAACGGTTCTTTTGCTTTTCCAGTTAATGACCCTACACCTTTCTCCCCGGTACTGGAAGCACGTAACTCCACCACGAATTGCCTCTTGAAGGGCGGAAATAGGGTCATACTTACAATCTTGGCTCTCCAAAATAAAATACATTGTCAGCATATCTTTTATCTTACTCATCTGTTGCACTCCTAGATTCAATGTGTTCCAGATCATCAATAGCGGCTTCATCAATCGAAGCCAATGAATCTAAAAAATGTCCCTTAAACGAGCCCGGTCCATCATTTGTCCACAGCTGCTCACGCGGTAAAAGCTGCAACTGCTTTTTCCACAGATGCTCTTTCTAAGGAAAGAAAAGCTGTAAGAACAGAACCTAATAAACATCCTGTACCTGTAATACTTGATAATACGGAGGTTCCGTTGTGGTTTAGGTTGTTTCGTTACCATCGGAGATCACATCTGTTTTTCCAGTTAGGACAATAAGTGTTTGGAATCTGTTACCTGCCTGTTTGGAATGGATTGGAAAATAGGTTCTGCTTCTTGTCGCAGATAATCAGAAAAATTCATAGGTGCAATAGTATTTGGAAGCACTAGAGGGCGTAGAATGCGAGGGAGTAGATTGGCAGATATACATAAAAAAATCGCTCCGGAACTGGAGCGGTTTGGGGTTAATGTGTCATCAAAGTTTACACGTATATACATAACGCCTACGTGAGCGCTACAGCCACCGACTCCACTTCCCTTCGCTGGTACTAACTAGAACCGTATTTCAGCCTCTTGAAGAGGCGCCACTAGTGGACTTCCTATATTTACTAATAAGGTAACACAACCACAAGATTTCTTAACAGTAAACGAATACATCTGAAGACAGATATGTATCAATCTAACCAGCCCGTTATGAAAGTATGATAGGATAAAAGTAAAAGGAAAGGGAGTGTTAGGGTGGATGTGTCAAAGGAATATGCTGAAGAGCTAGATCGACAGGATGACTTAGCGCATTTCCGAGACGAATTCTATATTCAACCAGGTACCATTTATATGGATGGGAATTCCCTTGGTTTATTATCAAAGCGAGCAGAACAAACGCTAATGGAGGTGCTAGATTCTTGGAAGCATTTTGGCATTAATGGATGGATGCAAGGTGATCATCCGTGGTATTATCTTTCCGAAAATCTTGGCAAGATGAGTGCGCCTTTAGTTGGTGGGAAACCTGAAGAAGTTATTGTAAGCGGTTCCACAACAACGAACCTTCATCAACTCGTATCAACCTTCTATCAACCTATTGGTACAAAAACAAAAATTTTAGCTGATGAGCTTAATTTTCCTTCTGATATTTACGCATTGCAAAGCCAACTTCGGTTACAAGGATTTGATCCTAATGAACATCTTGTGCAAGTCCAAACAAGAGACGGGAGAGAAATCAGCGAAGAGGATATTATTGAAGCGATGGCAGAAGATGTAGCCCTTATTGTGCTTCCAACGGTTCTGTATCGAAGTGGACAGTTATTGGATATTGCTAGATTAACAGAGGAAGCACATAGTCGGGGGATTGTTATAGGATTTGATGGTTGTCACTCTGTTGGAGCCATACCTCACAAATTTCACGAATGGGGAGTGGATTTTGCTTATTGGTGCAATTATAAATACTTAAATAATGGTCCGGGTGGTGTCGCGGCCTTGTTTGTGCATGAAGACCACTTTGGTAAAACGCCTGGTCTTGCTGGTTGGTTTGGATCCGATAAGGAAAAACAATTTGATATGAGTCATACGTTTAATCCAGCCGGCACAGCTGGTGCATATCAGATTGGTACTCCTCATGTGCTTAGCATTGCTCCCCTTATCGGTTCTCTTCAACTTTTTGAAGAGGCGTCCATTGAACGAGTGCGTAATAAATCATTACGTGCTACGCAGTATATGATGGATTTAATAGAGCATGAACTAAAGCCATATGGATTTGTGATAGGGAATCCAACAGAAGATCACAGGCGTGGGGGTCATGTATGTTTAGAGCATCCGGAAGCAGCGCGGATATGTAAAACCTTAAAAGAACACGGGGTTGTACCTGATTTTCGCGCTCCAAATGTCATTAGGCTGGCTCCTGTGGCCTTGTATAATACATTTGTAGAGGTATGGGAAACGATTCAAATCCTTACACGGATTATGGACGAAGCACTTTATGAAAAACATCCGAATGAACGAGATATTATTGCTTAATGGAGGGGAATAGGCATGTCGATCATTGATATTTCCAGAAGATTGGAGCAAGGGACCCCTACATGGCCAGGGGATACCCCTTTCTCTTATTCAGTCAGTTGGTCAAAAGAAGAAAGTGGTTCTGTGAATGTTGGCAAGCTAGAAATGAGTATCCATACTGGCACGCATGTAGATGCACCATTTCATTTCATGAATAATGGCGAACGTATCTATGATCTTGATCCCGAATTATATGTTGGCCCAGCGCTTTTGATTGATGTGATCAATCTCTCGAGTATAGCAGCCAAAGATATTGAACAAATCGACTTAACAAACGTTAGGCGCATCCTTTTTAAAACTAACTCATGGACAGATTATACGACGTTTCCAGAAGAGGTTACATACATAGAAGCGGATGTAGCCCCATACTTAGCCAAACACAATATAAAACTAATTGGCGTTGATGTTCCATCGGTCGATCCATTAGACAGTAAAGAATTACAGGCTCACCACGCATTACATACTAATCATATTCATATTTTAGAAGGGCTAGCTCTTCACGGCGTAACAGCTGGATGGTATGAGCTCATGGCGCTACCATTACCTATTGTCGAAGGGGATGGGAGTCCAGTTCGAGCTGTTTTGCGATCATATCAAGCGTGAAAGGTGGAATGACACAATGAATTATTATAAGAAAGAAAACAAAACGGATTATGAAACATATATACAAACAGAGGAATTGTTAACGCTGCAAAAACCGGAACAAGACTTAAGCTGTCAGGATGAATTGACCTTTCAAACCATACACCAAATTGCTGAACTGCATTTTAAATTAATGATTCAATACATGCATATAGCTCACAATCATATGACAAATGGTGAGGTGGAGGCGGCAACAGAACAAATCAGACGAGTGAATATGCATTTAGATCATTTACCCAATGTGTTTGATATGGTGAAGGTTATTAGTCCTAACGATTATCATACAATCCGCCTTGCTCTGGGGCAAGGAAGTGGTCAGGATTCCCCAGGGTTTAATGAGGTGTTACGTTTAGGTCCAACATTATGGGAACCATTTGAACGGATTCTACAAAAAAACAATCTAACACCACTAGCAATCCAACAACAACCTGAATCTTATCCTAGACTGTTTCACCTCATGCAAGCCTTAATTCGTTTTGATGAAAACTTCCAATCCTTCCGACACCAGCATCTTCAGCTTGTCCGCCGTATGATTGGTCTTCATACAAACAGCTTAAAGGGGATACCAGCTCAGATGCTAGAAAAAGGCGTGAAATATGAGTTCTTCCCTAAACTATGGGAAAGTATATGTGAGTTAACGGATTGGACGGGGTCAAGCTATAATACCAAACCTCTTGATAAAAATTAAATGTTGAAAGCGGTTGATTTATAGAATCCCACATACTACGGGCAGAATTGGGTATACTACCTGCATGAGTTGCTTGAAAATAGGAGGCTAAAATATGGAAAAGAAACCTTGTATTGACTCACTTGTAGTAAAAAATTCCCACGTACTCCCAACAGACACAAATAATCATGGCACCCTATTTGGAGGTCAGCTCATGGCGTACATTGATGATGTAGCAGCCATTGCAGCAACCCGTCATGCTCGTGCAACAGTCGTAACAGCATCTACGGATTCTGTCGACTTTTTATACCCAGTAAATGCAGGGGATGCAATATGTCTTGAAGCATTTGTGACCTGGACTCGTAATACATCAATGGAAGTGTTTGTGAAGGCAGTTAAAGAAGAACTATTAACTGGAAAACGTGCTGTATGCGCAACAGCATTCATTACAATGGTTGCTGTTGATGACAACAACACGCCACAAGAGGTACCAACTGCATATCCAGAAACGGACGAAGAAAACTGGCTTCACTCTGGAGCTGCAGCGAGAGCCCAACACAGAAAAGAACGCCGAGGTGTTTCAAAAGAATTTGCCAACCGCTTTGGTACAGATTTCCCTTGGAAACGAGACTAACCAACATATACCAACTTTAAGATCCTGTTGCTTATAGAAGCAGCAGGATTTTTTAATGTACACCAGGAAATTTTATAAAATCCAATCCTTGTGTATAACTGAAAAAGTGTGAGCAGCAGTTTGTACGTCGCTAAGCTGGCGCTTTTGTTCGTGAAAAAATGGAGGAATATGGATGTTTCTGTCGAAGTAAATAAAATCAGATTGAATCAGGGAAGGTGGGAGAAGATGACTGTTTTTACGTATAATAGTCCACTTGAATACGAAAGTAGAGTACAATCTTTTTTATTAGAGAATGAAGCTATGCATAACCTCCCTTTAGGGATAATCCAACGCATGAAAACAGATATGGGGCGATTTGAAAAGGAGCCAGTACTTGGCTACTTAGATCACCTTGGGGAAATTAAGACGGTTCTTATGCGAACTCCACCACATATGTGGATCTTAGCTTCACATATTGAGTTATCAGATCAAGATATTAATATCCTTGTACACTTTTTCAAAGACAATCATCACCCAGTTCCCGGGATGATTGGAGCATCAGATAATGTCACACGGTTTGCGGAAGCATGGAAGAAGGCAGTTGGTGTGGAGTATGAAGTACATATGAAGCAAAAAGTGTTTCAACTCGATGAAGTACTCACACACCAAAAAAGTCCAGGTCACTTAATAAAAGCAACGGAAGACCATGCTGCTTTAGCCCGTGAATGGATGCATGCTTTTGGTCAGGAAGCTAATGTGGTTCATTCCGAAGATGAACTAAATGAGGTAGTAGAGAGGTTATTGAATGAACAAACACTCCGACTATGGGTGGTGGACGGTGAACCGGTATCAATGGTGAACCAATCTAGAAACACACCTAATGGTACTACCGTTAGCGCCGTATATACACCTGATGCACATAAACGAAAAGGCTACGCAACTTCCGCTGTAGCCGCACTATCACAAGAGTTATTGGGTGAAGGATATCAATTCTGTTGTTTGTATACAGACTTATCAAATCCTACGTCTAATGGCATTTATCAAAAGATTGGTTATAAACCGGTCGGAAACTCCATGGTTGTGAATTTCATCTAGAGGCTGTCTGGTAGAATTTCCTTCAGATTTTTTGTCTGGAGGATTTTTGTTATGTAAAATTTTCTAAATACGTGTGCTAGGTGTTGGAATAAAAGGGTATAGAAAGAAAAAAGGTAAGGGAGACATGGAAAAGGAATAGGGAGGAATGGTCGTGCAGAAGCGTTATCTAGCTATGTTCATGATGGTGTTAACTGGAATAGTAGTATTACTCCCTAAAGGCTCTTTATTCTATTATATCCTTTTAGCTTTCGTTGTTTTTGGGGGTAGTCCAATAGCTGTATATCAGTTTATGGAGAAGCAACCTGATCTTATCCGTTATTGGACAAAGCGAATGGTAAAGGTGATCTCGCGGCCCTGGATGTCTTTGTTTTTTTACTTATGCTTGTTCATTCAAGAAACCTTAGAACATAATATTTTTTTAGACGTTGGACTATTTTGGGCAGTTGCACTTACTTCTAACTGTTTATGGGCACCTGTGCTAAGCGCACACCGCTGTGTACCTATCATGTCATACGGAAAGAAAATGATCTATCTATTACTGCATTGTACGTTCCTTTTTGCATGGTTTACTGGAAATGTTGTTTACAATAATGGTGGAATACCTGAGCAGATTTTCTTTTTAACGGGTATGGGGACGTTTCTATTAGTATTGTATCTTGTTATTAAAGCATGGAGAAGGGAGGAGGAAGAAGTAGATAGCCCTACAGTAAAAGGATATATTCATCCCTTGCGTTAAGCAGGCTAGGTGAGAGCAGAACTATATCTTTTTTATATGAATCTATGAATATCCTGGTTCGCTCATAAAGCCCTATAGCTATTCCAACGCTTCCTTCAAATATAAGCCCAGAAAATAGGACTAAATGTGCAAGGGATTTTTTATAGTGGAATGGAAATAAACGTTGTCGTCCTTTATTTGAAATGGACAGAAAGATAATCTGAGTTCATTACTTTAGGAGGGAACAACGAATGCTACGGTACGAAGAACTGCAAAAGTGGAATAAGGAATTACTGGATAGGCAACAACAACAAGCCCTGAATCGCTATATGGACCGTACAGAACAACGAGAATATACAGAACAAGAATTGAAAACAAGAAATCCTCTTGAAGTAGACTCACCTGATCGTGTAGCCTCCAGGGAATCAATGCTTCAGGGGAACAACCTGGCTATGGAGCGAATCATTGGTCGAAATGATCTTTTTCCTATCGCATATTTCCAGGCCGGCTTACAGGCTGCTAAATCAGTATGTCGAATTGAAGTACGAGATAGTATTGGTCGAGTTAAAGGGCATGGTACTGGATTTCTAATATCCCCCTCTGTACTAATTACGAACCATCATGTACTTGGGGATGAGGAAGCAGCCAATGATAGTGTAGCTCAATTTAACTATGAAAAAGATCTTGACGGAAGAGAACGAGAAATTAAGAATTTTCGTTTTGAACCGGAGCAGTTATTTATGACAGATAAAGAGTTGGATTTTACTCTGGTAGCCGTTGAGGGACGTTCTGCAGAAGGGGACAAGCTTACTGAAAATAGCTATTTACCATTAGAACAACGGACAGGGAAAGGCTTAGTAGGAGAGCGTGTCTCTATTATTCAACATCCATCCGGGTCACCTAAGGCTGTTACCATTAGAGAGAACAAAATTCAGGACGTTTTTGATGATTTTATTCATTACTCCACAGACACTATGCCTGGTTCGTCTGGATCACCTGTTTTTAATGATGAGTGGCAAGTGATATCCCTTCACCATGCAGGAGTACCAGATCCGAATGATCCTTCTACCTTTATTGCTAATGAAGGCATTCGCATAAGTAGCATTGTAGAATATATAAAAAACCATCGTTCACAGGTAAGTGATCAAGCTCAGAAACTAGTGGATGATATTGTAGGAGTAGAACAGAGCCATGATGATCATAAGGCTGAAGATGAAGTTCCAGTTGAAGAGTTAAGTTTAGAGTGGTATGAGGGCACACAGGGATATAATTCAACTTTTTTAGGGGATGACTATGAAATTCCCCATCCAACATTTTGTGAGGAGAAACAAAAAGACATTGCTCCATTAAAGGATGGAGGGCACATTTTGAACTATACCCACTTTTCCATCGTTATGAGTAAATCCAGACGTCTGGCATTTTATTCTGTGGTCAATATCGATGGGAAGAATTTACGTTCTGTCGAGCGAGCTGATAAATGGTATCTTGATCCTCGCATCAATAAGGCATATCAGGCGGGCCAAGATTTATACTATGACAATCCACTGGACCGTGGTCATATTGTCCGTCGTATTGACCCAGTATGGGGGAAAGATGCAGAAGCGGCAAATGAAGATACGTTTCATTTCACAAACTGTGCACCACAACATAAGGATTTAAATCAACAAACGTGGCTTGATTTGGAAAATTATATTGTCGAGAATGCCAGAAACCATGATATGAAAGCTACTGTTTTTACGGGGCCAGTATTTCGAAGTGATGACAGAATCTATCGTAGTGTGCAAATTCCAGTAGAGTTTTGGAAAATTGCTGTCATGGTAAAAGAGGATGGGAATCTTTCCGCGACGGCTTACCTTCAATCTCAAAAAAATTTAGTAGAAAATCTTGAGTTCGCATATGGCGATTACAAAACGTATCAAGTTCCTGTTCAACAAATCGAAGCATTAACAGGTCTAACGTTTGGAAACCTACGAAACCATGATCCAATCAGAGGACTTGAATCTACAATTGGTCATATTATTGAAGGAGAAGATGATATAACGGTATGAATGATGTGAGGGAGGGTGTCCTGATGGTAGGACATCCTCTTTATTGGATTGGTTATTTCTACTGCAATATAACGTAATATGACCAAATGAGGAACTCGTGAAAAAGATGCATTTACCTTGGCCTTGCTATAATTTCGTTATGAACGTATTGGGAAGCGTTTACAATTTTGTTTAGTTCTATCTGGAGCGGGAATAAATTCATTAAGTGCTTCAGCTTATCATGTTTCTTTGTTTCTGTTCATTTGAGTCCTTAGCTTATTTATATTTTTCACAAGTATAATAAAAGGAGTGTTGATCATGACAGATGTAGAAGGTGAACTTTGGAGCGGCATTCAAGGGAATACAGGTCAAAAATGTACACACTGCGGGAAGCTTCTAGCGACACGCAACGAGGCCGGTATGGGATTGTGCAAAGAATGCCAACAGATTAATCAACCAAACGACGAAAATGGTGAATAAGAGGAAAACGGCTTTAAGTAATAATAAGTATGATGTGATTGGAAGCTAGGGATAATGGAATTCCAGGACCAGAAAACGAACTTTGGAGTAGCTTGCAACCAAATCCCAATGAATTTGAAAAATGCTCAAGTTGTGGAAAGATGCTTCAATCCAAAAAAAAGAAGAAAATGTGAAGCTATGTAAAGAATGTCAACGTCGCGGGAAAGCTTGAACCAGAGTTAAAAGAAGGCGAATAAAGAAAGAGAGCTCCTGCAATGATAGGAGCTCTCTCCTTAGTTCTTTCTTATGCGCATCTATGATAAAAATTTCTATGACGAGGCTTCACTTCAGCCTGTGAGCAGGGCGTTCCGAGCTTTTTTTATTTCCCTATTTCAGGTCGTTTGCCGTTCTCGACATACTCTTTAAGGAATGTTCCAAGAAGCTCTTTCCATCCTTCATCGTGCATACGACCCCACTCAGGATCAAGCAAACCAACTGCATGATGAGAAAGTTTCAGAAGTGTGGCCTCACCCTTCGGTTCTAGTTTAAAAGAATATGCGCTGTTCACCGCACCTGTCATACCTAAAAGTCCGTTTAAGCGGATTTCTTCATTATCTTTTATATACATAACTGTACCCCAAAGAGCATTAGCTCCGTTTACGCCTTCTTCTAGGAAGTAACCTCCTGGTTGAGGAGAAAGAGTTAGCTTCGAACCTTCCCCGCATAAACGGTAAGCCCACCATTGCCCAATATCAGTTGTTAAAGAATGGAATACTTTATCAGGGGAAGCTTGAATTTCAACCTCTTGTTCTAGTTGGAATGAATCGTGTTGCAAACCGTGTTCTGTCATGTCTACATTACTCCCTTCAACGAGTTGTTTTATTGATGTTAACGAACCAGCAATACTGGATTCGTACTTACTTACCCAACGCTCATACACCTGCTGTAAAGGAACAGCATTCAAATAGTTTAAGCGAGACCGTCCCTCCCGCCGAATAACAAGAAGGTTAGCTTCCTCTAATGTATTTAAATGCTTCATAACAGCATATCGACTTACTTCAGGAAAAGAGAGGTCTAGCTCACCGGTTGTCTTCGGTCCTTCTTTTAGTAGGTCGAGTATGCTCATTCGTGTTGGATGACTGAGTGCTTTAAACACAGCTGTGAGTTGTTCGTTTTGCATGATAGGCCTCCATTGAAAAGACGTTACGTTTTGGTAACGTATAAAACGTTACCATACCGTAACATGACGTATCCTTATTCGCAATGTTATTTTGTAAAAGGATTCGTATAATTGGTTTAACGTTTTATAGAGTTGAAGGAGGTTACGTGAATATGAAAAAACAAAACAATTTAGTTTGGTATGCTAGCTTTGGCTCAAACTTATTTAAGAATCGTTTTCTTTGCTATATAACAGGTGGTCAGCCAGAAGGTTCGAATAGAAGAGAAGTAGGCAGTCGTGATCATACGCTTCCCGTTGATAATCGCGGTGTGTCACTTCCGTTTGCGTTATATTTTTCTGGATATTCCGATCGATGGGATGGAGCAGGAGCATTTATCGATACAGTTCGTGATGAAACCAACAGTAGTTGGGCGAGGATGTATCTAATTACAGAAGAGCAATTTGAAGATGTGGTACGACAAGAGAATGGCGTACCTGATATGGAAGTGGATGTTGATCATATTAAAGAAAAGGGCAGTGTTGTTATTCAAGACTCTCCTTATGGAAATCTCATATACGCTGGTGAAGCAGATGGATATCCTATCTTTACATTCACACACCAAAATCCAATGAGTGAACAAGAAATTAACAAACCATCTAAGCGTTATCTTGCGATGTTAATAAGAGGTTATTTAGAAACCTATACAGATGATGCGACCCAAATTGCTTCCTATCTAGCAGAAAAACCAGGAGTTATAGGTGTTTACAGTTACGATGATCTTCTTGAATTTACGAAAAAACAACAAGCTAAGTAGTAGTTTAGAGGAACCCGCACATATCGGGAGAAACCCACGCATAACGGGGGAAACCCAACGTATATTAGAGCATCCCTTACCTATCACACAAAAAAAGCTAGACCCCTTTATATAAAGTGGTCTAGCTTTTTTTAAAGCATAAGTTAGTGTTGAGGTGTCTAATTCAACGCCTGCTCTCAAAAGGTTTTAAACACATGTGGAAAAATCGCTGCGCCGAGGCTTTGATAAAGCCTGTATGGGTGACGAGGCGCTTATGCTTTTGTTCTGTCCAGCTCCAGCGACTAGCAAACTTACTGCATCTCCTTATGATAAGTCAACATCGGATCCCTACCGCTCTCCGTGTTTCCTTTATGCAGGCCCAGGGGAAGTTCGATTAATATCGCTACCTCACGTAGCAATATCGAACCAACCTACGTCGTGTGGGCAACAGTTTGTACGTCGCTAACCGGGCGCTTGTGCTTTTATATTTAGGTGACTTGTTGTGCATTATTGGAATGGAGTGCTTCTAAAAAGATCTGGCCATATTGTTCGAACTTCTTCTCTCCAATCCCCTTTATTTGGAGCATCTCTTCCTTGGTTTTAGGCTGATATTTACATAGTTCTTTCAAAGTAGCATCAGAGAACACAATATATGGAGGAATGTTATGCTCTTCTGCGATTGATTTACGAAGGATTCGAAGGTTTTCAAACATGTCTTCATCATAGTTTTCTTCTCTAACAGCTACAGCTGTTGATTCAATTAGCATAGAGACAGTGACTTCTCCTTTTAAAACAGACAATGATTCTGATGTTAAGCGGAGTAATGGGAATTTTCCTTCTCCAACAGAAAGATATCCTTCAGCTACAAGGAATTGAATTATCTGGGTAATCTCTTTTTCTGTTAGGTGGGAGAGTAAGCCGTAAGTTGAAAGCTTTTGGAAACGTCCATCCATCACTTTCTGACTCTTCGATCCCTTTAGTACTTTGGCTACAAGTCCAGACCCAAAGCGTTCATCCATGCGTTTCGTGCATGATAGAATCATTTGTGCTTCTTTGGTGATGTCCTTAAGTTCTCCTTCGTGGAGGCAATTACTACATTTTTCACATGGAGGATGTTCAAATGGGTCTTTGAAATAGCTTAGCATGTATTCCTGTAAACAACGGTCTGTATGACAGTAATTTATCATTTGTTGTAGCTTCTGATATTCAACAGACTTCTTATCCTCTTCCATTAGTGATTGTTCAATCAAGAACTTTTGAAGCTGAATATCTTTGGCAGAAAAAAGTAGAATACAGTCACTTGGTTCCCCGTCTCGACCAGCACGTCCAGCTTCTTGATAATAGGATTCAATATTCATGGGTAAAGCGTAGTGGATAACATAGCGCACATTCGATTTATCGATTCCCATTCCGAATGCGTTCGTTGCAACCATTATGGTCGTTTCTTCTTGGATAAATGAATTTTGCGCTTCTTTACGTTCATCCTCTGTTAACCCTGCATGATACTTATCGACCAGATATCCTTCTTTCGTAAGCCATTGGTGCAATCGGTCCACATCTTTACGAGTAGAGGCATAAATAATCCCTGATTCATTTGGTCTGGAGCGTACATAATCCTGGATAAAGTCATGCTTTTCTTTTCCTTTAACAATACGAAAATGCAAATTATCCCTGGCAAACCCTGTATTTACAACACATTTTTCTGAAATAGATAACAATTGCTGTATATCACGTGTCACTTCTTTTGTAGCAGTTGCAGTAAGTGCGACGATGGGGGGGAGTGTTCCAAGACGTTGAATATTCCGTACGACAGATCGATAACTTGGTCTGAAATCATGCCCCCATTGAGAGATACAATGAGCTTCATCAAATGCAATCAATGAAAGACGTGTCGATCTAAGTGATCGGAGAAATGATTCGGAATCAAAGCGTTCCGGGGCAACATAGACAAAATCGTACTGCCCGTTAGAAGCATTTCTCAATCTTTCGAATTGCTCCTCAGAAGATAAGGAGCTATTGATATATGTAGCGGATATACCTAGTGATGTTAAGGAGTCGACTTGGTCCTTCATTAACGAGATCAGGGGAGAGATAATAAGCGCTGTCCCCTCTTCTACAAGTCCGGGAATTTGATAACAAATCGATTTTCCGCCACCAGTGGGCATGATTCCTAATGTGTTTTGACCTTGTAATATATGCTCAATTACTTGTTGCTGTCCTTGACGAAATGATGAAAACCCGAAATATTGCTCTAGTATGTCATGAGCTTGCTTCAGCATCGACACCCATCCTTTATGTAAGTGAATCTAAGATATTCTATCATCTTAAATCTATCTATTAATATCGTACCATGTTCTTCAACAGGTCGAATAGCTTGTTTCAATACTTTTCTTATATAATGGGGATAACACTTGTGAAAAGGGGAGAGCTATATGAATCCACTTATTATTCACGCTCATTCTTCTCACGTTAACAAAGTTATTTTTTCTCCTAATGAGAAATTTCTAGTTTCAGCAGGATTTAGTGGGGAATTGAAACTTTGGGATGTAGAGAATGGTGAACTCCTTCAACGTTTTGAAGGACACACTAAAACGGTAAATGGAATAGAGTTCGCAGATCAAGGTGAAACCTTACTATCTGGGTCCGCAGATGGTTCGTTTCGGAAATGGAATGTAGCTACAGGTGAATGTACAGACACATTAAACGAACAGAAGAAAGGTATTGGATCTCTAATACTCGCCAAAGATCAATCATTTGTGGTTACTAGTTCACCGGATTATATGTTAGCAGTAAGGCCGCTACCTGAAGGAGAAATTTCCAATCGTATAAAAGCAGATAAGAAGAACGTTGGGATTATGGCTCTAAATCAATCTTCAACCCTAGTTGCTACAGGTGGTATGGGTAATTACATTCGTTTTTATAATGTATCTACTGGAAACCTAGTAACCTCAATTGATGCTCATGATACAGCTGTAATGTCTTTTCAGTTCTTTGATAATGATGAAAAGGGTGTATCTATTGGTTATATGGGAGATGTAAAAGTGTGGGACCTTCAAAAAAATGAGGTTTTACGTGAATGTAAGATAGGTGAAAAAGGCTACTATTCATTAGATGTATCACCTGATGAAACACAAGTAGCGATTAGTATGCCTTATCAAGTTAGTCTTCTTAACCTACATGATTTAGAGGAAGATAGTATTTTATACGTAAAGCCAAAAGGGAACTACGGAATCTCATATTCTCCCTCAGGACAGTACTTAGGTTTAGCTTCTGCGGACAAACGAGTAAGAGTATGGCGAATGAATACAAAGTGAGTTGAATAAACTCACTTTTCTTTTGGAACCCTAATAATTGCTTATACAAATTTTATAATAGTTTACTCTTTACATCCGTGGCATTTTATGAGAGAGTGTGAAAATGTGTTTAGAAAGGCAATAAAACTAAAGGAGTATATAACCTAAAATGTCTAACAAAAAACAAGAACACACCTCCAAAATTGACTGGCCCGTATTTGGTCTAAGTGGAGGACTACTAGTATTATTCGTAATAGCAGCATTCTGGAACATTGATGCAGTAAAAACCTTTGTTAACTCAGGATTTGCTTGGTCATCTAAGTACTTTGGTGCATTCTGGCAAGTACTCATGCTTTTGCATTTCTTAGTTGGGCTTTATATTGCGTTTTCACGCTATGGAAATGTGAGATTAGGATTTTTAGAAAAACCGGAATTAAGTACATTTAAATGGTTATCCATTATTATGGCAACATTACTTGCAGGAGGCGGCGTATTTTGGGCAGCGGCAGAGCCGATGTATCACTTTTTAACAGTTCCTCCTATGCATGAAGGAATTGATGCAAAATCTCAAGCAGCCATTATGCCTGCATTAGCACAGAGCTATATGCACTGGGGCTTTTTAGCTTGGGCAATCCTTGGTACCTTAAGTGCTGTTGTAATGATGTATGGTCATTATCATAAAGGCATGCCGATGAAACCAAGAACATTACTTTATCCGATTTTTGGAGAGAAGCTAAATAATAACATTCTTGGTACATTAGTGGATGCATTCTCTATTATTGCTGTAGCAGCAGGTACAATTGGACCAATTGGATTCTTGGGTCTACAAGCAAGTTATGGACTATCAGCGTTATTTGGACTGCCTGATGCATTTTCAACGCAACTTGCTATCATTATTGCACTTGTCATTGTTACGACAATTTCTGCAGTAACTGGTCTTCATAAAGGTATTCAAGCGTTAAGTAACTTTAATGTTCGATTAGCAATAGGTCTAATTTTCTTTGTTCTGTTATTTGGCCCTGGAGGCTTTATTATAGATTCATTCGTATCTTCTTTCGGATTCTATGCGGAGAACTTTATCTCCATCAGTACGTTCCGTGGAGATACAGGATGGTTAGGTAGCTGGACTGTATTCTTCTGGGGTTGGTTTATTGGATATGGACCAATGATGGCTATCCTTGTAAGCCGGATCTCCCGAGGAAGAACAATTCGCCAAATTATTATGGCTGTAGCCATTATTGCACCACTTGTAACGACATTCTGGTTCACCGTTGTCGGAGGATCTGGTATTTTCTATGAACTACAAAATGCTGGCTCTGTATCTGAACAGTTAAATAATGGCGGTATGCCTGCAGCGATGATTGCTATCACAGAGCAATTACCATTAGCAAGCATCATTTCTCCATTATTCTTGTTACTAACGATTATTTTCGTTATTACAACAGGAGACTCCATGTCTTATACAATCGCAATGGCTGTTTCTGGTGAAGGAAATCCGAAAGTTTCCTTACGTGTCTTCTGGTCTATCCTTATGGGTTCGATTGCAGCCATACTGTTGTTTATTGGTGAAGGTAGTATAGGTTCCTTACAGAGCTTTATTGTGGTAACAGCCGTACCGGTTTCCATCCTATTGTTACCAATGTTGTGGTTAGCACCAAAAGTGTCTAATGAACTACTTCATGAACAAGGTTTAAATAAAGATTAATGATTTGAGAGAGGCACATCCTTTAGAGGGTGTGTCTTTTTTGTAGGCTTACCTCACGAAGCAACATCGAATCAACCTACCTCGTGTGGGCAGCAGATTATAGGTTGCTAACCGGATGCTTGCGTTTGTTGTTGCAATTGAAAAGTGTGAAACGGAATAACAGTGGGTATAGTTCAAATGAGATGAAAGGAGTGGTGATGATGAAAGCAGTAGTTATTGAACAATATGGTGGTAAGGAACAATTAAAGGAAAAAGAAGTTCCGAAACCTGAAATAAATGATGAACAAATATTGATTGAAATGCGCTCAACATCCGTTAACCCAATTGATTGGAAAGTTCGCGAAGGGTATATGAAGGACGTACTAGATTGGAGCTTTCCGATTATTCTAGGATGGGATGCAGCTGGCGTTGTCTCTAAGGTTGGTAACAATGTAACCCAATTTAAAGAAGGCGATCGTGTATTCACAAGACCTGAAACGACGCCGGATGGCACGTATAAAGAATATATTGCAGTAGAAGAACATTTAGTGGCTCACATGCCCGAAAGAGTGAGCTTTGAAGAAGCTGCTGCTGCGCCTTTAGCAGGATTAACAGCATGGCAATGCCTATTTGAAACAGCGAACCTTAAAGAAGGAGAAAAGGTTCTTATCCATGCAGGTTCAGGTGGAGTAGGACATTATGCTATTCAAATTGCTAAGGCAGTAGGAGCATATGTGGCTACAACAGCCAGTGGCAAGAACAAAGAATTTGTAGAGACATTAGGCGCAGATCATTTTATTGACTACAAAACAGAGCAATTCGAGAATATCCTTGAAGATTATGATGTTGTACTAGATACGATAGGTGGAGACGTTCAGGAAAAAAGTTTTGAGGTATTAAAGAAAGGTGGACGTCTCGTATCTATTACTCAGCAACCTTCTGAGGAACTTGCTAATAAATATAACGTAGAAGCTACAGCTATCTTTTTGCAACCAAAAGGGGAGCAACTAAGGAAGTTAGCGGATTTAATGCAGCAAGGAAAAGTTAAATCCATTGTTAGCAAGGCATTCCCATTAAGTGTAGAGGGAATTCAAAAGGCACATGAATTAAGTGAATCTCACCATGCAAAAGGTAAAGTCGTTATTCAAGTACAACCATCTGCTTGTTAACGTGTGGAAAGATAATGGAACGTATCTGGTTACGTATAAGTGGTAATCAGATACGTTTTTCTATATGGTACTTTAAAAGAACGTTTAGACAGCAGCCCATTGTACGTCGCTAGTAGGGCGCTTGCGCTTTTCGTTAATAAAATTTTTATGGTTTTTTCCTCCATGATGTATGCACAAAAATAACCGATCAAAAGTGTATCCTACCAATATGGATGAGAATGAAATGTTAAGTAAAAACTAAAAGGAGTATTAAATGATTTACATATTCAAACCACACATTTAGAATATGTCTATATGTGTCTTTCTTTCGTAATAACTTTGTTTATACATAATTAATAATTGATTATTTATATCTTACATAAAGGGGCGAACTTATGTTTCATTCAATTTTATTTGACTTTATGTTAATAGGTGCGCTCGGCGTAGGTTCGCAATGGATAGGATGGAAGTATCGAATACCTGCCATTGTGGTAATGTCCATTGTAGGACTTTTAGTTGGACCAGTGTTTGGAATTCTACAACCTGCTGAAGACTTTGGTAATTTATTTACGCCGATCGTTTCTATAGCAGTTGCTATTATATTATTCGAAGGTAGTCTAAGCTTAGATTTTCGTGAGGTTAGAGGTTTAGGTAGACCTGTTTTGCGTATTGTTACATTAGGTGCATTCATAGCTTGGTTATTAGGGTCATTAGGGGCGCACTATGTGGCAGATCTTTCTTGGGCAGTAGCGTTTGTGATAGGCGGCTTATTCATCGTAACCGGACCTACTGTAATTTTGCCACTCTTACGGCAAGCTAAATTAAAGCCTAGGCCTGCTGCGATACTAAAATGGGAAGGGATTATCGTCGATCCATTCGGTGCTCTTCTTTCTGTATTTGCTTTTGAAATTATTGATTTCCTAACAGCTGAAGATGTAACAGCGAATGCATTACTTTTCTTCTTCTTTGCTTCGTTCTTAGCTGTGGTGATTGGATATGTGCTAGGTAAATGCCTTGGCTACATGTTTGAACATGGGCATGTACCCGAATTCTTAAAGTCTCCCGTTATGTTCGCTGTTGTCATTCTTTGTTTCACTGTTGCTGATGAAATTGCACATGAAACAGGATTATTAGCTGTAACAGCAATGGGGATGACGCTTGCCAATATGCATATTTCCTCGATAGAAGATATGCGTAACTTTAAAGAAAATATATCTGTATTACTCGTATCAGCCATATTTGTCATGTTAACAGCTTCGCTCTCTGTTGATACATTGATGCAGATTTTTAATCTAAACATAATAGCATACGTGTTGATTATGCTATTTCTAGTTCGACCTCTGTCCATATGGGTATCAACCATTGGAACAGATTTATCATTTGCAGAACGTACTTTAGTCGGATGGATTGCACCAAGAGGTATCGTAGCATTAACGGTAGCTGGATACTTCGCAAGTGTTCTTTTAGAAGCTGGATTTGAAGATGCATCAATCTTAACGTCGTTAACATTTGCACTAGTATTCGCAACAGTATGTGCTCATGGGTTTTCCATTGGCTGGTTAGCTAAAAAATTGGATTTAGCTATTGATGGGCAGCCTGGAGTGTTAATCGTAGGAGGAAGTAGTTTTTCAGCTGAATTAGCTAAGGTATTAAAAGAATTGAAAATACCTGTTTTGATTACGGATTCATCCTGGCAACGATTAATTCCAGTTCGAAAATCTGGGGTGCCTTTTATGAAGGAAGAAATTTTATCGGAGCAAACAGAATATCACTTAGATATGACACCTTATGAATATATGATTGCAGCTTCGGAGCTTGATTCCTACAATGCTCTCGTCTGTAATACATTTGTTCCTGAGATTGGCCGTAGCAACCTATTCCAGTTAACCCTTCATAACCGCAGAGGTGATGATTTAGAAGCTATGGGTAATACGATAGGAGGAAGGTTGTTATTTAACGAGCAGGCTACGTGGGAGCATTTAAATGATAAAGTAGATAGTGGATATGTATTTCGTAAAACAAACATTACAAATCAGTACACGTATCAACAATATATCAAAGAACTACACCCTGAAACGCTAATGTTGTTCGTTTACAAGCCATCAGGTAAGTTATCATTCTTTACTCATAAGAGCCAACCTAAGGCTGAAACGGGTGATGTGATTGTTAGCTTAATGCCACCTAGTAAGGAATTTCAAAAGATTCAAGATAAAATCATTGAGCAGCGCAAAGAAAGTGAAGAAGATCAGGCCAACCATGAAACCAAAGAATAATTGTCCAAAAGCATTTCTCCTGTCATCCATTATGGCAGGAAGGAATGCTTTTTTTTAGTGTGTAATAAATTATAAAAATATTGGGTTGTGCATAACATTATAAGTTATAGAGGCCACGTCCAGTTCCAGTGCCCAGCGAGTAGCAAACTTCCTGCACCTCCTTACGATAAGTCAACATCGAATCGCTATCGCTTTTCGTGTTTCCTTTATCTCCTTTGGATTCAGGTGAAGTTCTGGGATAATTGAGGTTCGATTAATACCGCTGCATCAGTAACATCGAACTAACCTATGTCGTGTGGGATGCAGCATATATACGTCGCTAAACGGTCGCTTGCGCTTTTGTTCGTGTAAAAAATCCATAATAAGGATGGATATAGAGTGGTTAATAAGGGAATGGAGAGATAATTATAGCCATTTTTAGATATGAAATGTATAGGACAATAGATTTTTGGCATAAAGTAAATAAATCATGAAGAAAAGGGAGGGTACGGTGATGGAGAACCTCAATTTTCATTCAAGGCAGGCAGAAATATTTGAACAGTTAGCAAGGCAGTATCAGAATCTAGATGGAGAATTATACAACTACTTTTATTGTCTCTATCAATATCACCAACAACAAATTGATTATTTAGAGAGTCAATCGCTTTGAATTTGAAGCACAAAAAACTCCTGACACAATGTGAATAGTGGCAGGAGTTTTTTAGTATTAAGAAACTTTTCGTGTAGAAGCCTTCATTGATGTTCCATTTTTATTCCGGTCAATCAAATAACCTAGGATTGCTCCAATAAGTGCTGGTAGTGCCCAGCCTAAACTCTGTTCAAATAACGGGAAAATACTTAGTACATTTTCAAATGATTTCAACTCAAGGCCGAAAGCTTTTAAGCCATCATATACACTAAATAGGAGGGTGAACAATAAAGCCCCTCGATAGACATAGCTGGAACCTTTAAATACTTGATGAAAGAAGGATAAAACGATTAACACGATAGCAAGAGGATAAATGAACTTAAGCACAGGTACAGAGTACGCAATGATTTGATTTAACCCAAGATTTGCAATTGAAAAACTAACTAAGGTTACCACAATAGCTACATGGGTGTACTTTATATTGGAAAATGTTGTAGAGAAAAATTGACTACATGCTACCGTTAAGCCAACACATGTCGTAAAACAAGCTAAAGCAACGATAAGTCCAAGGATTAGTGCTCCTGCTGATCCAAAAAGGATTTCTGCACCGGAAGATAAAATGTCTCCTCCATTGTCATAGGAATCGAGAGAAGCCATTTTCGCTCCCATCCAACCAATAGAAGTATACACAAAAGTAAGTCCAGTAGCTGTTACCAGCCCAGCTTTTATGGTTTCTTTAATCATGGACTTTCCTGGTGAAACGCCTCGATCTTTAAGGGCGTTTACAACAATGATTCCAAAGGCTAATCCTGCAATGGCATCCATTGTTAAGTAACCATTGACGAACCCTTGAAATAGAGGGCCACTTGTATAGTTACCCGTAGCCGATTGTAATGGTGCATCAAAATTAAAGAAGCTTGCAACACAAAGGGATACAATTGCTACCAACAAAATAGGTGTTAACCATTGGCCAACTCGATCCACTATTTTTGATGGGTTTAAGCTAATCCAGAATACTAAGGCAAAAAAGATGATTGTAAATCCAAAAAGCCATAAAGATCCCGTAGTTGATCCTACTAGAGGGCTTACACCCATTTCATATGCAACGTTTGCTGCACGTGGAATTCCGAAAAAAGGTCCGATCGCTAAATAAATGACAGATGTGAAAATAAGACCAAATAAAGGGTGAACCCGATTTCCTAGTGACCTAGCGTCATTGCTACCAAATGCAATAGCTGTAACAGCAACAATAGGAAGACCTACTCCTGTGATGATAAACCCAGCAATAGCATACCAGTAGTTCATACCAGCTTGGCTACCAAGCTCTGGTGGATAAATTAAGTTACCAGCTCCAAAAAATAGAGCAAAAAGCATGAAACCAATCGTCAGTGTATCTTTTTTTGTCATGTAGATACTCCTCTCTGATGTTGTGTAATGGTTAGTGATTTCGTCTAGTGAAAAGGCGATTAAGTGTAACTTGCTTCGTGCTTATTTATATAATGACAAAATTTTTAGAATTTTTAGTCGAAATAAAGAGAATTTTCTATCGGAAGAATCCATGCAGGACATACAATCTACAATTGCTATTTATTTCTAGTACATTCTGTTGACACCTTACATAAATATCAAATCATTCCTGCCAAAACAGAAGATGAGATGATTTTAGTATGAACAAGGATAATCAATTAGATTCAAGCATGAGACTAAATTTCTCATCTCCGAAAAAGCCTTTTAAAGCTTAACAGGCGGCTGATTTTTTGTCAATTTAATTATCAAAAATTTTAGAAAAGAAGGAAGCATCAGAATTACTCTGATGCTTCTACCCATGGAATATGCTTGTTTTTTCGATAATCGAAGTAGGTTAAAAGAAGTACTAATAGGAAACTAACGCTTGAGATTTTAAAAAGAGAAGCGGTCTCGAGTCCAAGTTGGTTAGAAATGACACCTAATAAGAGCGCACTAAGTCCAATCCCTAAATCAATGGAAGAATAGTACATGCCGTTCGCAATACCACTTCTTTCTTGTGTCGTTTTAGAGATGATCCATGCTTGGAATGCTGGCATCATAGAGCCGAATCCAATACCGAATAGAATCCCAGCAATAATGAGGTAAATGAAGCTTTCAGCAATGGCGATTGTCCACATACCTGCAAATGCGAAAAGGGAGCATGTCATAATGACGAGCCAAGGTCCTCTTCTGTCAAAGAAACGTCCAGTAATCGGTCTTGCAATAGTGGCAAAGGTTGCGTTAAATAAGTAAAACAAGTAAATATGATCAATATTTTTTTCCTCACCGTAGATGACGATAAACGTCACTATTGCACCGTAACCAAATGTATTAAAAAATGACACTAAGGCAGGGTACCAACTTGGCTTCTCAATGAGGGAGCCAAAGAAAGAGAATGACTTCATGTCGAATGTTTTCTTATGGACCTCTTCTGGTGTAATGAATGTAGTAAGACTAAATAAAGTGAGCGCGATAATTCCTAAACTGACGGAGGCAACAATAAGAATGTTAAAGTTATAGTTCTGGAATAAAAAGATTCCAAGGCTTGGTGCAATAATCATGCCGATGGTAACGGAAAGGCCAAAGTAGCCCATGCCTTCACCAATCTTCTTCTTAGGGACTAAATCAACGGCAGCAGTTCCATTTGTGGTTGTAGACCAGCCCCATGCTAGACCATGTATGAAACGGAATAATAAAAATACTACAATAATGGCTGTTACAGAATACAGAGATGTGATGATCAGTAACGAAATAGAACCAACCAACACTAAGACCTTACGGGCCTGGCTTTGCAAGATGTGACCAATAAATGGTCTGCTTAAAATGGCGCCGATTGAAAATAAGGTCGTAACAAGTCCTACTTGCGTTTTGCTCCCACCAATATCCTCCATATAAGGGGGTAAAGTAGGGATTAACATCTGAAAACTCATAAAGGTAAACCAATTGGCTAAAATCAATAAAATAAACGATCGATTCCATAACTTCTCAGGCTGTTGTTCCATTCTGTACCCACCTCTTTCGGATGTTGTCTTCGTTCTTTGCAACTCTTCAATTGTATCAAAAGAAGCTTCGATATGCTTTTTATAGGATTAGGAATAGAGGGATAAACGAGCTTTTGTCGAAAGATAAGGAAAGAAGTCATTTAACCTAATTGGAATTAAACCGAAGAAAAAAGTAGCTCTGCTTCTGAAGGAGGTGTTGAGATGGCGGCAATCGGAGCAGTGAATCAAGTGACTACACAACCACTTCAACCAGCCAAGCAAGTTGAGCACACTAAGAAAAACAGTACTCATCTTGAGGGTCAAAATGAATCACTACAGCAGTCAAAACAGAAATCGTCTGTGAAACAAGAGGAACATCACTATGGAGATAAGTTATCAGCAGAAGCAAAGCAAGAAATTTCTAAACTAAAAGCTACTGAACTAAAGGTGAAGGCACACGAACAAGCCCATCAATCTGTCGGAGGCCAATTTGCAGGCGGTATCAATTATGACACCCAAAAAGGTCCGGATGGACAGCAGTACATTACCGGTGGAGAAGTTCCTATTAGTATGCCAAAAACAGATGATCCTGAAAAAACCATCCAAGCGATGGAACAAGTAAGGAGAGCAGCATTGGCCCCTGCTAACCCTTCATCACAAGACATGCAAGTAGCTGCAAAGGCTTCCCAACAAATGATGGAAGCACAAGGGGAGTTGAAAAAACAATCTCAGTCATCAGATGATGAAGCTGAACATCAAGCTGCCCACTTCCAAAAAGTGCAACAGCTGTACGCCAATCAACAGGCTGTCGTCGGATCATTTAAACCAGAAACCATCTTTGATGTAACGGCTTAACAGAAGGTCTATCTCTTTTCATGGACAAGGAAGTGAGTGTAGTGGCTTGAACCTAGCACAAATTGTGCTAGGTTTTTTGGTATAAAAGGTGAGGTTGTTAATCGAATCTATAAGGATACACTGAACTTCATTATCTGTATCTACTCTGCTATCTCTGTTTTTCCTATTGTAACTCTATTCCAAAGAACTCTTTCAATTTCTCAAAAGTGAGAAGCGTAAATAGAAAAAAGATCCTAGCTCATGCCAGAATCTTTTTTGAAAAATAAAGAAATCATAAATTGTGGTTCTTAGATGTCTTGCTTCAACAAGGAGCTTTATTATTTTCTTACACTAAAACTCCTTCGAATCTAAGGCTTCTTCATAAAAGTGGCCTATTATCGCTTTAATCACTGCATAGAATGGGATGACAAATAGCAATCCGAGGAAACCGGCTATGCTACCTGCGGCCAATATTAGCGTGATAATGGTTAGTGGGTGAATACTTAATGCTTTCCCCATAACGTTTGGTGATATGAAGTTTCCTTCAATTTGCTGCGCAATAATCATAATTAAGATAACCCATAGAACCTTTTGTGGATCTTGGAACAGGGCAACGAGTATTGCTGGTATAACTGCTAAGTATGGCCCTGCGAAAGGAATGACATTTGTTATTAGACCAAATAAAGCTAATGTTAGAGAGTAGTTTAAATCGATAATCACATACCCAATAAATAATAAAATACCTACAAAGAAGCTCACCAATAGCTGACCTTGTATGAAAGAAGAGAGCGTATGGTCCACACGTTGAAATAAACGCGTAATACTCTCAGATTTTTTATCTTTAAAAAACTGGGACACAAATGGTTGAAGCTTTTCCCCATCTTTAAGCATGAAGAATAAAAAGAATGGCACAAGTATGAGTAAGAACAAAAATTGGACGATTTGGGCAAGCGTATTAATGAGAAAATCGGTAAATCCAAGTGTCACATCTTTAATGGATCCAGTAAGTTGCTCCTGCGCACTCTTGATCTCAGACATGAATTGTTCAGGGATAATATCTTGATTGGATTGCCATAGGGTAATGAGGTTTTCCACTTCATTAATCATGCCCGGCAAGTTATCGTAGAATCTAGAGAATTGTTGTTGAGCAATTGGTGCAATAAAGTTTACCACCAAAAATCCAACGACAATTAACAAAAGAAATACGACGAAAATGGAAAGCAACCTTGGGATTCGATATTCTTCTAGCATGTGAACAATGGGACGAGTCACATAATAAAGAACTCCAGCTGCTATAACGGGAAATGCGATGGCACTTACGTATTTAAAGACCGGTTCGAACACGTAATGGTTATGTCTCATCAACCAAAATAGGATGAAGATTAGGATCGTAACGACTAAAGCTTGAAACCAACGCTTATTGTACATGCTTCCACTACCTTCTATTATAAAATCTTTTCCAATTATATCGATTTCTCTATAAAACGTAAATCTCCTGCATGCAGAAAAAGGAAATGGGAGCAATTACTTTAAAACCTCCTGTAGGAAAATACAGGAGGTTGTGTTCTTGGAACCAATCTACGTCGTGTAGGCCGCAGCTCATACGTCGCCAAACGGGAGCATGCGCTTTTGTTCATGTCTAGCTCCAGCGCCTCCCCGTTCGAGGTCTTAAGCAAATCCTCTCTGTGGCAAAAATCGCCACGACGAGACTTTGCTTAAGCCTGTCGGGGGGGGGGGTGAAACAAGGCGCAAGCGCCTTTCGTCATTACATTCCTAGTATATAGATGAATATCAATCCGATTACACCACTAGCGGTTGCGTAGTAAAGCATTGGTACTAGTGTCATGCGTATGATTGTTCCCTCTTTACCAGCCATATTTACCACAGAGGCAGCGGCAACGACGTTTAATACACATACCATATTTCCGGCATTTGCACCTAATACCTGGAGAGATGTAACCATTTGTGGAGAAACGCCAATTTGTTCTGCAACACTAAACTGGAACAGAGAAAACATCATATTACTAAACGTAGCACTTCCTGATATAAAAGATCCTAGTGCACCAATTAAAGGTGCGACAAGAGGCCATGCTCCTCCAACTGCGCTTGCAAACAGTTGAGCTAACTCCATTGGCATGCTTAATAAGTCTGCACCATTCACACTAGAGTTGATGAAAATCCGTACCATAGGTACCGCGGTTCCGAGTGAAATAGCACTTCCTATCATGGTTGTGATAGATGTTTTTAACGTATTTTGTATCGTTTGGGCATTCATTTTATGCATGAAAAAGGTTAAGCCTACCACCAAGATGAATATGGAACCTGGTAGGTATAACGGTTCAAATGTAGTGCTAATAGTTGTTCCTAGTATGTTCTCCCAACCTATTTTAATAGAACGAAGTGCTTCTTTGATTGGTAGAACTTTTAATCTAGTTATAACCAAGATAAGGGCAACAAATACATAAGGAAGCCATGCTTTCCATAGAGGCATACCTGTTTCTTGAGATACAAGCGTTTCTTGCTTACGACGGTCTTCTTCACTAAAGTACCAAGGTTCGTCAGGAAGTAAGAACCCTTTCTGAGTAGCAGGTACCACAATGGCTAAACCAACTAAACCACCTATGATAGAAGGAAACTCTGGTCCTAAGAGACTAGCTACTAAAAAGGCTGGAACGGTAAAGCTGAGTCCTGCAAAAATAGCAAACTTCCATATTGCGAGACCTTCTTTCCAAGAGTGGCGCTCGCCGAAAAATCGAGTTAGCATAACGATTAATATAAGGGGGATAAACGTACCAACAAATAAGTCCATCATCACAGCACTTTGAGCTACTTCTTGCAAGAAATCGAGCATGGATCCATTTTGCAAATTATCTTGAACTTGAGGAGCAATCGTTGATCCTTGTCTTAAACCTTGATCGACACCAACTATTACCGGTGTCCCTACTGCTCCAAAGGATACGGCACTACTATCAGCAATCAAGGCTAAAGATGCAGCAGCTAACGCAGGGAAACCTAATGCGACTAATAGTGGAGCACCGATTGCCGCTGGAGTCCCAAATCCTGCAGCACCTTCAATAAAGGAGCCGAACAGCCATACAATAATAATTAATTGTACTCTTCTATCAGCAGTTACACCTGAGAAGCCACTTCGAATCGCATCCATAGCACCACTATTACGTAACGTGTTTAAGAGAAGAATAGCACCAAATACAATCCATAGAATAGAGATGGCAATGATGATACCTTCAATAGAGGCAGCGAAAATTCGGATACTAGGTATTTGCCAAACCCAAAAGGCTAGTAAACCAGTTAAGATAAAACTAATTGGCATTGCTACATGAGCTGGTAAACGTAAAACAACAAGAAATAAGAAAACAGCAAGTATTGGTGTCGCGGCAGTTAGTACTTCCATCACGTTCATAAAAATCACCCATTTATGTTTGAATTATATCTTTATTATAAATGATTATGTGAAGGAGTGAGCAAAATGTATGTGTATAAATTTTAACATTTCATATAAGAACACTGCCAATATTTTCTGAAACTTATTTCTATAAACGTAGAATTACTATATATTAGTTAATAGAGGAGGGGGTGGTATAACATGGAAGTTTATGTAGCGAGACAACCTATTCTAAATACGAACCAAGAGGTAATGGCATACGAGCTTTTATACCGTGGAGGAAAAGAACAAAATTCTTACTCCTTTACTGATGGGGATTTTGCTACATCTGAAGTCGTTACGAATAGTTTCTATAATATGGGGGTAGAGCGAATATCAGAAGGAAAGAGTTGTTTTGTCAACTTCACGGCTAATTTATTAAAGAGTCAATTCCCGTTTTGTTTTCCACCAGAAACATTGGTTATTGAAATACTTGAAAATATAGAGATTACAGATGAACTTGTAGTGTCATGTAAGGCACTAAAAGAAAAAGGATATCGCATTGCGCTAGATGATTATGTTCTTTATGAAGATAATCCTTATACATATGAACTATTAAAATACACAGATATTGTGAAGATTGATGTTCTTCAACATTCACGGCAGCAAGAAGTGTACCTTTTCGATCAACTAAAGCACTTTAACTTAACTTGGTTAGCGGAAAAAGTTGAAACATATGAGCAGTTTCAAACATGTAAAGCATTAGGCTATGAGCTATTCCAAGGATATTTTTTCAGCAAACCTCATATTGTTACCGCACACGATGTACCGATGTATCCGTTTCAGCATTATCAATTAATTGAAGAACTTTCCAAGCAAGAGCCTGAAGTACATAAAATTGCCGAAAAAATTGAAATGGATGTCTCGTTATCATATAAATTTTTACGTTTAATTAATACCGTGGCTTATCGAAGACTAGAACCAGTTAAGTCTATCCAGCAGGCTATTGTGTTATTAGGTTTTACGGAAATTAAGAAGTGGGCGTATGTGATTGCAATGAAGGATATAAAGTCATCGAACGCTGATGTATCCTCAGAAGTCATGAAAATCAGTTTAACGCGAGCGAAATTTAGTGAGAATGTGGCGTTGGAGATGGGGGAGAAGAAAGAGGCTTCTAGCTATTTCTTAACAGGGATGCTATCTCTAATTGACGCTGTCATGCAACAACCTATTGCGACGGTCGTAAACGATTTACCTCTTCATGATGATATTAAAGGAGCCTTATTAGGAGAGCGTAATGCATATAGACTTGTGCTGGACTTATGTCACCTTATTGAGAATGCTCAATGGGAGGAAATTGAACGTACTGCTATAAACCTAGGTTTATCCATGGAGAAGCTTTTTGATCACTATCATTCTAGTATGTTGTGGTGCCAGACAATGATGGCCACCTATGATAAGCAGAGAACGACTGACTAATGTAGTTTTGCTAGCGAGGTGAGCACAAAATCTTGCTTCTTTTGTTCTGAGTAAAGAAAGTATACCTTTTGGCGCTTCCATGTCTAGCTCTAGCGCCTACCCTCTCGGGGTCTTAAGCAAATCCTCTCTGTGGCAAAAATCGCCACGACGAGGTTTTGCTTAAGCCTGTCGCGGGTGAACGAGGCGCATGTGCTTTTCTTTATTTCAACAATCCATGACAAAAAAGCCACAAATCTGTTGGTGTTTACATCTATATGTCTAAATGTGTCGTTAATTCATAAATCGAACAGGTTCTAGATTATGATATAATTCAACATGAAATCTCTTTTAAAGAGAGAAAATTTGATGAAAAATGAAAACCCTTTAATGTGTATGAAGACAGTGGAGTTCTAAATAATCTAAATAAATATTTGTATTAAACAACTGGGGAGAGTGGTTAAATGACTTGGCAGAAAACATATGAACATTGGAAACACTTCGACGGTTTGGATGCCCAATTAAAGACGGAATTAGTTGAGATGGAGCAGCAGCCAGACGTTCTTGAGGAAGCTTTCTACAAGGATTTGACCTTTGGTACAGGTGGAATGAGAGGCGTCTTAGGACCTGGCACAAATCGAATGAACAAATACACAGTGCGAAAGGCTGTTAAAGGTTTAGCTATGTATTTGCTCGAGAACGTAGAAGATGCCAAAGAGAAGGGAGTAGCTGTGGCTTATGATTCACGTTATATGTCAGCAGAATTCGCATTAGAAACCGCTAAAGTACTCGGTGCGAATGGCATACGTACGTATATTTATGAATCATTACGTCCTACTCCGTATCTTTCTTTTGCGGTAAGACATTTAGGTGCTGCTGCTGGATCAATGATTACAGCTAGCCATAACCCTCCAGAATATAATGGATTTAAAGTATATAATGCTGATGGTGGACAAACTCCACCAGAACAAGCAGACGAAATCATTGCTCACGTAAATAGTATTGAGAATGAATTAGAAATAGATGTGCTTGATCAGAAGGAACTTGAAGCCCAGGGTCTATTGAAGTGGGTTGGAAGTGAAGTAGATGAAGCATATTTACAAGAACTAAAAGGCATTGTGAAGAATCAGAATGTCATTAATGAACAAGCTGAGGATTTGAAAATCGTCTTTACACCTCTTCATGGGACAGCGTATGAGCCTGTGCTAGATGGACTTAAACAATTAGGGTTTAAGCGTGTGTATGTGGTGGAGGAACAAGCACAACCAGATCCCGAATTCTCGACAGTAGAATCTCCAAACCCTGAAGAGCACCAGGCATTTGAGAAAGCAATCGAGGTTGGAAAAGATGTAGATGCGGATTTATTAATCGCAACAGACCCTGATGCAGACCGTCTTGGTGTGGCTGTAAAGAATGAGGATGGAGAATATACCGTTTTAACAGGAAATCAGTTAGGCACATTGATGATTGATTATTTACTTTCGCAAACGAAGCCATTACCCCATGATGCTCAAATCATTAAAACCATCGTTACGACGGAAATGGGAAGGGCTGTTGCGGATTCATACGGTGCAAACACATTAGAAACGTTAACAGGCTTCAAGTTCATTGGTGAAAAGATTCGTGAATTTGAAGTGAATCAAAGTGGTTCTTTTGTGTTTGGGTATGAAGAGAGCTATGGGTATTTAATAGGTGACTTCGTTCGTGATAAAGATGCTGTACAAGCAGCCATGACAGCTTGTGAAATGGCTGCTTACTGGAAGTCAATGGGGCAGACTTTGTACCAGGCCCTGTTCACACTTTATGAACGCCATGGGTACTACCTCGAAGGCCTACAATCTATGACGCTTAAAGGCAGAGATGGAATCGAAAAAATCCAACAAATTATGAATCACTTCCGTGGGTTGGACGCTGAAAAAATGGGACCATATGCGATTGAAGCAGTTGAAGATTATCATACTAGAACTCGCACGTATGCTTCGGGTGAGTCAGAAACCATTCAATTACCAGATGCTGATGTGGTGAAGTTCCAATTATCTCAGGACAGCTGGTGCTGCTTAAGACCTTCAGGAACAGAGCCTAAAATTAAATGCTACTTCGGCGTAACGTCGAATTCCTACAAAGAAAGTGAAAAGCGCTTAGCAGAGTTGAAAGAAGCGGTTGTTTCACAAATGAATACGATTATTGAATCACCAACCTATTAATACGTAAAGAGGGTGCCTCACATAGGGGCACCCTCTTTTTAATGTTTTGATGTACTCAGTCGTCAGAGTGAGCACTACCTAATCGATATAATCTCATAAGTTGTTCGCTTGTTACCGTTAATTGTTTACGGGTGACATCAGGTTGGATAGCTTGTTCAATTGGTCTTGCTTCTGTTTGGATGGACATCACAACATCTAAAAAGCGATTAAGCTGCTCAAGTTCAAGGTCATGGCGCCCTGCAAGACCAATAATAGGTTTCTTGTATTTTTGTGCAAGTTTGGCTACACCATGGGGAACTTTCCCCATAACTGATTGTTGATCAAGGCTTCCTTCCCCTGTAAGGACAAGGTCTGCGTGCTTCATATGGTCCTCAAGTTTCGTCAGGTCCATGACAACATCAATCCCAGCTTCAAATGTTCCTTGTAGTCCGATATATAGCGCTCCGCCAAGTCCTCCGGCAGCACCTGAACCAGGTTTGGTTTGAATATTCTCTCCGTAATGCTTCGAGAGTAAGCTTGCCAAACGTTCTAGGGACTGATCTAATGTCTCTAAATGAGCAGGAGTGGCACCTTTTTGGGGACCAAATACATAAGTGGCTCCGTTTGTTCCATGAAAAGGGTTGGTAACATCACTTGCAATAGTAACCTGACAGGAATCCAATGCTGGTAGGCGATGGTCATCGGACATGCGATATACGTTTGCAACCTGGTTTCCTTGAGTGGGTAGCTCTTCATCTTTGTTGTTATAGAAAGTCCACCCTAAAGCCTGTAGCATGCCCACACCACCATCGTTCGTAGCACTTCCACCAAGCGTAATAATAAGATGCTGATATCCTTGTTTCACCGCATCTAGTATTTGTTCACCAAGTCCATGCGAATTGAGAAGCATTGGATTTCTTTGTTCTTCAGGTATAAGAGGGAGTCCGGTACTACGTGCGCATTCAATAATGGCAGTATCCTTTCCTTGATGTGTAATGCCAGCATAGGTGACAGAAATTTTATTCATAAGAGGGTCGTGAACGTTCACTTCATGAATACGTGCATCCCTATTTGCAAGAATGGCATCAATGGTTCCTTCCCCTCCATCAGCCATAGGAACATTTGTAACATCAGCGTCTGGAATGACTTGGAGAATTCCTTTTTTTATAGCTTCTCCAGCATCGTATGCAGACACGGAGCCTTTATAGGAATCAGATGCGATTAGTAGATTCAATTTCCTTTCCCTCCTGAACTTAAGCCTTTATCCAACTAAATGCATATGGAGAAAGCGTAACGTAATCCTCTATATCTTTACCAGTCATTAAATCAGTTCCTTTAATACATTGCGGTGAGACTACATTTTGATTAGTCACATTTACCATGAAATAAACAGTATCGCCTGTTTCTTCATTTTTTCGTTTTAAACCAAATAAGTTGGGTCCTAGCTCTAAAACCTCTTGCTCTGCATATGGAGAGAAGGCTTTTTCTTGCTGTCTTACCGCAATCATTGATTTTAGGTTTGTAAAAATATCTTGGCGTTTCTTATCTTCAACTAGTTCTCTTTCAATGTGTTCTAAATGGAATTTTTCTCGGTTGATACGGCGATTAATACCAGAAGAATGCACTCCTTCATGATGGTTATATGAGCCGAGAAGAGAATGATAATAGATTGCAGGAACGCCAATAAAAGATAATAAAATGGCGTGAGATGCAAGCATCTTTTGAACTTTCGTTTCTGTATCATGTTCATCGTCATTTGGTAGCGCTTCTGAATAATTAATATTCAACTCATAAACGGATTGTGTACCATCAGGGTTATTTTTAAAGGATACTTTCCCACCGTTTTGTTGTACTTTATCAACTAGCAATTGTTTTTCATCATTGGTTAGGATGCCTTCAGTGGGGCGCATACCAATACCATCATGACTTGCTAAAAAGTTGAAAAAAGTAGCGCTATCTGACACTTTGTTAATCGTTTGTGCCCAAGAAGTCAGTTTGTCTGAATGTTGTGTCGTAAGCGTATAAAGAACAAGCGGAGGGAGGGTGAATTGATATACCATGTTGGCTTCATTCGTTCCGTCTCCAAGATAACTAATGTTCTCTTCATGGGGGACGTTTGTTTCTGTAATGATTTGGGTATTTGGTTTGAAATAGTTTAGAACTGTATGCCAAAGTTGTACAATCGCATGTGCCTCAGGTAAATGCATGGATGTTGAACCAGATTTTTTCCAGATGAACCCAATCGCATCTAATCGAATGCTAGTGCCACCTTGATGCGCATAGTAAAGTAGAATATCTGTCATTTCTACTAGAACCGGAAAATGATGAAAGTTAACATCTACCTGGTCTTCGCTAAATGTGGTTAGCGCTGTCTTCGTTCCATCTATAGCTTCATATTCATGAAACAATGGAGAGGTACGCGGACGTACGAATTGGCTTGTGTCAAAGTTATCCGTTTTTGGAATGAAGTAATGTTGATATTGAGGATCGTCATTTAGGTATCCTTGGAACCACTCACTTGACTTCGAAATGTGATTGGCGACAAAATCAAACATTAATCGGTAATCTTTAGAGAAATATTGAATATCCTCCCAATCCCCTAACGTAGGGTGAATCCGTCGATAATTCGATACAGAGAAGCCATCGTCAGATGTATAAGGAAACATAGGTAAAAGGTGAACATCTGTGATATGACTTCCCACATGTTTGTTTAAAAAAGTCTGTAACGTAGGGAGGGTGGGTTCGCCTTCCTCATAAATGCTATCTCCGTACGTAATCAAGTACACATTTTCTTCTGTAAGAGAGGAGGGAGAAGCCCAGTTTTTCTTCTCCCACTTGTTAAATAGCTGATTAAATGCCTCTAGATATTGTTCACTATATTCACTGCCGTATATAGTCTGTAATTGCTCTTTCATTGTTGTGAAAACTTGATCTCGATTCATCGTGTTTCCCCCTTACGTCCAAGTTTAATGGTTTCATACCCTTTGGATGGAACGGATACTTGTTGGATTGGTTCTAAGTCGGCCTCGTATAAGTTCGAGTGTATAGTGATGTGATATACATCGGTTTCGACACTAGCTTGTTGCATCTCATTGGACGGATTAAATAACCTAACAACCGGTTTATCATCTTCATAACTCTTCTTACAAACACTCATAAATACATGTGGATGGTCAATCTGGAACAGTGAAAAACTAGAAGGCAACTCCGAGATTGGATACGGAATTTCGAAGCGGTCTAATCGTTCTTCAAAGGTGTTTAGTGATTGTTTTTGATAGGTAACATAATGATTGTTATACTGTTGTGTTTTTTCAAAAAGTGTTTCCTTTTCAATTTGTTTTGACTCAAAGCAAATAGCATAGTCAAATGTCATATGCTTTTGCATTTGTGCATCAGGCGTATAAACTACTTTATTATTGATGCCAGAAGCACGCCCTGGTCGCCAAGCTAAATTATCTTTACCAAGTAGACCTACACTTCTGAACAGGGTTAGAGCTAGGTGATCTTGGTGAGGAAGTACCTCATATTCTTTAAGACCAGATGTTATAGCAGCAAAGGTAGTGGCTTTATTTTCTACACCTACAAATTGTTCAAGAGGATAAATGGAAACAGGCGCTTCCTTAAATCCACGTTCCTTCCAATTTGATAGATAAGGATTGATGGTACTTCTTGTGACTGTACCAAATCCTTGGTCAGCAAAGGATTCTTGGGGCTCTGTAACAGGTGTTCTAAGAAGAACACGTACTCGGTGATCCTTCACTTCATTTTGAATCTCATGATGTACTCTTACAAATCCTTCACTTGCCCTTAATTCAAATGTTGTGTGGATGGTTAATGTTTTGGTCTTTACTTGTTCAGACCGTTCTGATAGATCCCGTGGTACATGTGTATTGTGAACCACATCCATTGTCTCAACACCTGATGTTTTGTAGGTTGTAATAAGTTCTGCATCTTTTATATAGATGGGATGGTCCTCGGGAAGTGGGGAGAAGTCATAGGAATCTCCTGCATCTGCAACATTTTCAAATTGAATCATATCGTTGATTTTCTGACCAGATTGCTTATTCGTTAAAGATAGCGTGCCATTAGAATGAAAATCCACTCTCAACGTTTGATTTGAAATAGATCCATCTTTTGTTTCCTCTAAAATATCAACACTACCCTCATTTTGATTTACAAAAAAGGTGTTATATCCCATCGGGTTGAGTTCTGTTACATGAATTAAGAGTTCAGAACGGTAATATCCTGGTAGCTCTACCTCCTTATCCCCTTCAGCTGTTACTACGACCTTTTTGCCTCCACTTAAATAGTCTTGCTTCGTAATGGTGGAATCAAGTAGAGAACCGTCCATTGTTGTTAATTGGAAAGTAGGTTCATCTGTGAATAAGGTTGTCTTTATTTGACCTGTGTACGGAGTAGGTTTTGTGTTAAATAACACAAAAATATTGTCCTGATTCAGTTTATTAGCAATGGCATGAGTCATTTGTTTTTTCTGTAGATTTAACAACCCATCTGCCATACGATCCACTTTTCGTAAACGCATAAGAACGTCGTGGTTTGTATCATCTGAATTACAACCACCGATGGAATCATGCGCGTGTACATCGAATAGTTCTTTCCACATTTCATCTAAACGTTCTTGAGGAAATCGTAATCCAAGTTCCATTCCAATGGTAGCTAGTGGTTCTAGTTGGTGTAGTATTTTATTTTCTACAATGGTATTTAATTGTTTGATATCGTAGCGCTGGGAACGGATGGTGTTGTGTATTCTAGAGCGTTCTGTTCCAATTAGCTCACCAGAAATAGTTGTATCAAATGAATGTCCTTCATGCCATGTTTCTTCCATGAACGTTTCATAGTCGGACAGTACGTACTCATGTTGATGGTCTTTTTCATTTAATGCTTCAATAGTATCTGGAAAGTGATTACGTACTAATACTTGGTCACCGCCAGATGGGAGGAGGAGGTTGTTTGTGCTTTGATTCATATTAGCTAGTTTATCTAGTATTGGCTGCAATTTTTCTTCAAAGAATTGTTGTTCAGATGTTAAGAACTTTCCGGGTCCATAACCCAACATCATAAGGTTTGTTTTAATACTTGCTCCATCGGGTGATGCCCAATAAAAGTTTAAGTCCTGATCCAATTGGTCTGAATAGACACCTCTTTGTAAAATGCTATACTCCATCCCAAACCCTTTGAAGAGGGAAGGGAGGTAAGCGTTTTGACCAAAAATATCGGGGAGATACCCAATGTTCATGGAATGTCCCATACTTGTTGCCATTCGAGTCCCGTATAATAAGTTTCGAATAATGGATTCTGTGTTCACAAGCAATGAGTCTGTTTGTGTGTACCAAGGGCCAACCAATATCCGTTTATTTTGGATAAGGGTTTGTAGACGTTCTCGGTTTTCAGGTCTCACATGAAGGTATTCTTCAATGACGGACATCTGGGCGTCAAATACATAACTGTGATAGTTTGGATTAGTTTCAAGTACATCTAATAAATAATCCATATTTTCAGCAAGTAAAAGGTTGGAATCTTCGATTGTAAAATACCATTCACGATCCCAGTGGGAGTGAGGTACTACATAAACTTTTTTTGATGTCATGATTGTGTCCTCCTAAAGCATATAAGAAGGTACGCGCTTATCGGAATCGTTCCCATATTGCGCGTCCCCTCTATTTAATAAAAGAAAATTTATATTTTGGCGTTTACACGTCCAGCTCCAGCGCCCAGCGACTAGCAAACTTCCTGCCCCTCCTTACGATAAGTCAACATCGAATCGCTATCGCTCTTCGTGTTTCCTTTCGGCCTACACGACGTAGGTTGGTCGATGTTGCTGCGTGATGCAGCGGTTTTAATCGAACTTCCACAGATATAGGACAGTTTGTACGTCGCTAAGCGGGAGCATGCGCTTTTGTTTGAGTTTATATAGTAATTCGGTTTCGTTTAATAAGAGCAAAGCGGATAAATACATTCGATACAGCAATGAATAAAGCTCCGACAGCTAAACCTAGTAAATAAGCAGGTATGGAACCTTCAACGAGTGGCCATCCCCAGAATGCTGGAAGTGGAAGCCATTGCTTTGCACCGAGTAAAACAGCGGTTGTAGAGCCAATAATAGCTCCTAATATGTTAATTGGTATTGTAATGATCGGATTACGAAGCATGAAAGGAATTGCTCC